>CAZXZT010000193.1:0-1502 GCA_964645695.1 uncultured archaeon | reverse complement strand
AAATAAACACCAGTGCCGAAACGTGCAGTAATCCATGGTATTTTCCGCAACTTTTGCTAGAATGTCCAGTTCACTCCATAAGCTCTGTCATCAGCAGGAATAAAGTCAACAGCACCGCCATCCTACCTATTCATGAAGTCACGCCTCTTCATACTTTCTATCTGCATCTTCCCTGCTATGAAATCCAGTAGTCACGGGATGATCCTCAATAATCAACTGATTAACTGTAGACTCCAGATTGTCAATCACGTCCCTTGTGAGTTTGCGGTGATGAGTAATGTCCAATCTAGCTCGATCCACATATTTTGAAGCTCCGGCTTGCCAGACATGGGGTCCCAGAATTTTACGAGCTGTGGCACCGACCAAATGCGTAGCTGTATGATGTCGACTCAGTCCCAAACGGCGTTCAGCATTGACTGTGCCTGATATCTGGGTTCCAACTGGAGGAGTTTCGCCTTCTAAATGGTGAACTACTACATCACCTACCTTCTGAACCTCAACGACCTGACTCTCTTTGTCACTCCAGACAATTATGCCCGTGTCACTCAATTGACCTCCCCCTTCTGGGTAAAACAAAGTGTTCTTCAAAGATATCTGACCAGTATCAGAGAAGATCACTTCTGACGAAAAAGATCTCTTTTCCATGTCCTCATAAAAATCCAGATTAGTTGGTTCTGCATCGATCGATACGGTCTTTTTCTTTCCACTTCTTGCTTCATCCTGATGTCGTTCAGCAATCATAGCAAGGAACCCATCGGGAACTTCGATTGAATGCCCTAAATCATTCGCAAAATCACGGACCACAGAAGGAGGCAACCCTTGGGAATCATACAATTCCAGAAGTTTGTCCAGATCTATGCCTCCTGAATCAATAGCTCGCTGTACGGTGCGACGGCCTCTCTCAAGAGTCTGAGTGAAACGTTCCTGTTCAAGTTCTACCATATCCAGTATATGGGCTTTGTTAGCTCTGATCTCAGGATAAGTCGCAGAAAAAGTGTCGATATGGTGAGATACCATTTCAGACAATGCATCCTGTGCATCAAGGTCCCTCAATAATAATGCTGTTTTTCTAAGGACCATGCGTGCAAGATAACCTGCTTTGACATTACTCGGTACTATTCCGTCTCCAAACATGAAGGCAAGAGCTCGTGAATGGTCTACCACTGCGAATAATTTCTCTAACGGTTCAATAGCTGAGGTGAACTGCGAAAGTGTCATGGAATGGCCAGCCGCATTAAGTCGATCAAGTACCTTCTGCCTCAATTCGGTCAAATCTGAACCATAGTCTATTGACAACACTCCACATATTTTTGCATTCTCTGATATGATTGAACTTGAATTTTCCAGAGAATCCTTCAGATTTGTAATTTTAGTGAGATGCGAAACTGCGTCCGGGAAAACTGCTTCATATATGGTAGGAGTTCCTTGTGACGCCCTGACCAATCTTTCAAGGCCATACCCAGTATCGACTATCGATCTTGGCATTCTTTTGAATTTTATGC
>CAZXZT010000192.1:0-1509 GCA_964645695.1 uncultured archaeon | reverse complement strand
GTGTATTCTTTCCCGTAAGTTGGTTTTTATCATGCCTACTCCACCCGCTTCCCAAGTCCAATCCGGCCACTTCTCAACTTTATGTCCGAGTTTGAGGAGTTGGCCAATAGTATCGTCAGCCAGTCGTGATTCAATCATGAGTTTTCCAGGGTGATAGTCGTGTGGTTCGAATGTATTCGGGAAACTATATGATCCAAATCGAGGTTGTTCCACGGCTTCTTGTGGATCCATTTGCCAGAGTACAACATTGAGGAAACACTGGATCATTGCTTGAACCTGGATGTCACCACCAGGTGTTCCAAATGGTAGACTGAAATGGTTCTTGTGGATGGCCAGGGCTGGATTTGGGGTTAACCTTGGCCTTTTCCCAGCTTGAACTGAAGACGGGTGATAGGGATCAGCCCAGCTTGAGGAACCGCGAGAAGATGGACAAAGTCCTGTTCCAGGAATTACCGGTGATTCGTAGGAAACATCGCTTGGTGTACAGGAAAAAATATTACCAGCACTATCTGTTACACAGACATATGACGTATCTAGATTCATGAGCCCAGAAGCGGCCTCGTTGTCAAGATCATCTAAATTCTGACCATAGGCTTTGTAATTGAAAGGGTCACCGGCGGGAGGTAAACCTGGCCAAGCTTTCGTCGGTCGAATTAGCTTCTCACGAGCCTCGTTATACTGCGTACTAATTAATGCATCAATGGGCACGTCAACGAATTGTGGATCGCCATAAAAAAAGTGTCGATCAGCGAATGCTAGTTTTATAGCTTCAGTAAGAGTGTGAATATAGGACGGCGAGTTGTGCCTCATTTGTATGAGATCAAAGTTCTCAAGAAGCTTCAGAATTTGGAGCAGAGCGGGCCCTTGACACCATGGACCACACGTAAAAACATCTGTCCCCATGAATTCTATATGTAGAGGATTTTCTACTGTAACTCTAAATTCTTCCAGATCATCCGCTCGAAGAAATCCACCATTTTCATTATGAAACTCTACTATCTTTGAAGCTATGTCGCCTCGATAAAATGCGTCCCTAGCGGCCTGTAGCCCATAGACTCTGTCGCCAGTACATGCACTTTCTTCGTCCGCCATATACTGAAGTGTTTTCCCTAAATCGGACTGTATAAAAATTTCACCAACTATGGGTGGTCTGCCGTTTGGTAGATAAATTTCAGAATTAGATTCCCATCGCCTGAAATCTTTAGAGTGTCTATCAATGTTCTCCGCCATAAGTGGGTACATCACGAAGCCTTCCGACGCGAAGCGTCTAGCTGCCTCAGATACCTCAGAAAAACTCATTGTTCCGAACAGCTCTAGTGCGGTAAGCCAACTATCGGGAGCTGCGGGCACGACAGTTCGTAGTATGTTTTCTGGTATTTGACCATTAAACTGTTCGGCAAATAAGTCTGATCTAATACGCTTTGGCCATGAACCGAGACCCGAGATTGTGTGGACGTGATCAGTTTGAGCGTCATAGAGAATTATTGGGGCTACCCCTGCAAAATTTAC
>CAZXZT010000191.1:0-1548 GCA_964645695.1 uncultured archaeon | reverse complement strand
CAGGTCTAGTAACAACAGTTGGAATGTTTACAGGAGCAAAAAGAATGGACAAGGTTAGGCAGATCATTGGCTATGGTATCAGCAGAGCTTTCACAATTGTTGCCGTCGCATCACTGATTGTTTTCATTGCAGCACCACACATTATGGGCCTGTTCACAGATGACCCCGTGATTGAAGAAATTGGAATCGGAGCTCTAAGAACGCTTTGCTTTGCATACCCCTTTGTAGGCATAGCCATGCCTTGTGGAAGAATCATGCAAGGATTGGGGCAAGGAATACCAGTTCTAGTCATTACAGCTCTAAGAGTTCTATTGATTTCAGCACCATTGGCCTACTATTTTGCAAATAACGGATACGATATTATTTGGATCTGGTATTCAATCGCTATTTCAATCGGAGTCTCGGCGATAGTGGGTCCGCTGTGGGTATGGAAAACAATAAAATCAATTGAGAATCATCAAAATGGGTCAATGGCCTAACGCTTCATAGGTAATCTTGTACCCGGAAGAAGAACGCTGAATCCCGGAAATCTTGCTCAGGACGATATCAACTTCCTGAGAACTTACACAGAGAGCGTCATGGTTGCTGAGCCTGTGTTTGATCTCCTTACCTGCCTCAATACGGCTATTGACAAATTCGAGATGACGGGAAAACCTTTCTTCAATATAATCATTGCAGAAACCTTGCGACGTACTGATTTCATTATCTATCAAATCCGAGAGACTTTGATCTCTCTCAAAACCAATTGAATTCCTCTCTGAGCAAACAGCTGCCTTGGTCGTGGTTCCAGTGCCCAGAAAAGGATCCAGAATCAAATCACCCTTGACAGAAAACATGTTTATCAAGCGATATGCCAACTCAAATGGATATGCTGCGCTACGGCTTCGTTCGGATTCATCTATATCCTGTGATCTTCCAAGAACGTCAAACCAAGTGTCCGAGAACCATTTGTTCCTTTCTTCCCAAAAGAATGCGCTGGCGTTCCTGTTAGATTTGGATTCTGAGGTAGTAAACTTACGTCTGGGGCCTTTGCGCAATATCAGAATATGCTCATGTTCCAGTGTGACATGAGAACCAACAGGATACATTCCAGAACCCATGAACTTGTTGGGGGAGTTAGTTGATTTTCTCCAGATTATAGAAGGCAGTGATTCAAAACCAGTTGACAGGCAGAATTGAAGAATCCGCGAATGCGAATTGTAAAGTTTGAAAACAGCATCTAGTGTTCTTGTGGAATCACCGATATTTATGCAAGCAACACCGCCCTTCTTCAACACTCGGAATATCGAATTCCATACAGTGTCCAGTTGTTTATGCATCAATTCAAAGGCTTTATCGTAATTGCCTTTCTCCATCTGGTGGGATATGTTTCCGTCTAGCTCACTAAACATCTCATCCCACATAGCAACCATAGGGTAAGGAGGTGAAGTTACAACTAGATCCACAGATTCATCTGCAATACCTGATAACTTAGATGAATTATCATAGACAATCCTATGAGTTGTGGACATTGAAAACTCTAGCTAGTCCTAGATATTAAGATATGTC
>CAZXZT010000190.1:0-1603 GCA_964645695.1 uncultured archaeon | reverse complement strand
GGAAAAGAAAATGACAATATTAGTAGAAAATGATGGAAATATCAGAATCATAACCCTGAATCGACCTGAGAAACTGAATTCGATAACCTTAGAGATGGCCAAAGAACTGAATAATGCCGTCAAGGATTCAGCTAATGATGAGTCTGTGAAATGTTTAGTTATAACGGGAAAAGGAAGAGCATTCTCATCTGGAGGTGATGTAAATGAGATGGGTGAACATTTGCCCAAAGCTGGAGATTTATTCTACAAACTGACTGAACAGATTCATGCCTGTTTTACCACAATTCTGACAATGGGGAAACCTGTTGTCAACTCATTGAATGGGATTGTCGCAGGCGGAGCACTGGGTATTGCGCTGGCGGGAGATTATAGAATAGCTACTGAATCAACCAGGATGCTGAGCGCACATTTCAAGCGAGGATTCGTACCTGCGGGGGGCGCAACATACATCTTGCCAAGATTGATCGGCCTGGGGCGTACACAGTCTCTATTTTTTGGCGGAAAAACGCTAAATTCCAGCGAAATGCTGGAGTGGGGACTAGTTCATGAAGTTGTAGAAGATAAGTATTTAAATAAAAGAACACTGGAAATGGCCAAAGAGCTGGCTTCTGGGCCTACAGAGGCAATAGCCGAGACAAAGAGGTTACTTGTAGAGTCCAACACACTGTCATTGGAAGAAGAATTGAAGAGAGAACGTGAAAGAAACCGTGAAAGCGGAAACAGTGGTGATGCTGTGGAAGGAATCAAGGCATTCTTGGAGAAAAGAGAACCGGAATTTGAATAATGGAAATAAACATAGCAGAAACCGAGCAGAAAGAGATTACCAGCTTCTTCTATAGAATACTGATTCCTAGGCCAATCGCATGGGTTTCAACCAGATCGAAAAAAGGAATCGATAATCTGGCACCATTTTCCTTCTATGGAGGAATTTCTGCAAACCCACCTATTGTTTCTCTAGGAATAGGGAGACGAGCTGGAAAACACAAGGACACGACACAGAACCTGATTAATACCGGAGAATGTGTCATTCATCTGACCAGCGTGGAACTGTCGGAGAAAGTGGTCAAAACCTCGGCTGAGCTACCACCTGAAGACGATGAATTCGAGATAGCAGGACTGGAAAAAACCAAATCAACAGATGTCAAACCACCCAGACTAAAGGATGCCAAAGTTGCACTAGAAGGGAAATTGTATCGGCATCTAGAGGTCGGAAATGGACCTGGAGACATGCTACTGGTGGAAATAGTCAGAATGCACATTGATGATGCTGTACTGGATGAAAGGGGTAGGCCTGATCCATCTAAACTAGATCCATTGACAAGGCTTGGCGGGAGGCAATACACTTCTCTGACTGAGGCCTGGGAAATTATTCGGCCTGATTGATTTTTCTTCGCCTGTAGTTGAAACCTACGATAGCGAAAACGCTTACAATGGGCATCATGATGTTAGAGAATTCAGGGATTCCAGCATTGTTCTCATACCACGCTATCGTATCATCATTCTGAGATGCTGAAACAATATCCATATCGCCATCATTGTCCATGTCTGCCACGAATACACTGTATGCTCCACCTGCACTGATCGCGATATCCACCGCGCTCCA
>CAZXZT010000189.1:0-1622 GCA_964645695.1 uncultured archaeon | reverse complement strand
ATAAATAGCGTCAATACCTAAACTTCTCCCATCAATCCCATTTCTAATCATTGTTATTGGTACAACCATGGGATTTACCATAATGTATCTCAGAGCTTCTTCAGGGACCATTTCGATGGTCCACATTACAGGTGACAAGAAGAACCCAGCTCTAGTTACGAAACGGAAAAAATGTTCAATGTCTCTATTAACAGCATTCAAACAAGCTAGTAACAGGCCTACACCTAATGCAAGCATCGAAACTAGAATCAGCCCTAGAGGAACCATTACCAATTGTTCATTTGGATTTATACCAAGATAGTACATGAATGGAACAGCTACAAAAAGTCCCATTGTTGCGATTACAAGGTTGGCCCCTACTTTTGTTATTGCAAATATTTCCCTCGGGAAATATACTTGTTTGATCAACCCGGCGTTGTGCGTCAGCGAGGTTATAGATCCATTCAGGCTCTGAGAAAAATGTCCCCAGACGATAACTCCCAGTATAACCCACAAGGGATAGTTTGGCTCTGGATTTCCTTTAATTATTACGAAAAGAACAAAATATACTCCAGAAAGCATTAGTGGTTCCAGGAGACTCCAGAAATAACCCAGGAGCGAGTTTCTGTACTTGAGACGTAAATCTCGCTGAATGAAGTTGGATATTAGATAATGATGTTTTCTTATGTTAAGCCACATCAACCAGGGGCCCAGAAGGAAACCCTTAGCTTTGTTGATCTCAACCAACTCCTTTCCTTGGTTCATTTAGTCGCTCTCCACAGTATCTCTTACCCACCTCATTTTATTAATTGTGACTATGGAATAGAATATCAACCATGAGAACAATAAGTGGTGGAGCAATATCCCGAAAGCATCTCCCAATTTCCCTATCTTTTTAGGGGCCAAAACTAGCATCATTGAGTAGCTTAATAACATGTAACCAATAAAGCATGCTGCCAGTAAAAGAAAAGATCCTTGAAGAATTATTATAGCAATGGTAGCAACAATCAGAATAGGAGACGTGAAAACATAGAGTACGTGGAGATAATAGTAAAGAGCAGGCAGGAGCGGTTTCTTCCAGTAGAACTTTCCGGTAAAGAACAGATTTCGTATGAAACTCTTGTTCCAGCGTATTTTCTGAGAGACAATTTTGCCAATATTCTCGGGTACTGTTGTATAGGCTTGAGCAGAACTGCAATAAACGACATCCCAATCTTTGTCAGGGTGGTTTTCACTTTTGACAAAATAGGACTGAGAATATTCATCTTTTACCTCAGCCCCCAATTTGCTTCCAAAGAGTGCAAAGCCAGTCATTACTCGATCAGTGGCAAATCTGAATTCTTTTCCTAGAAAAACATCATTTTCCCATTTGGGAATGTAATTAAAGACAGTGGCACGTCTGTAACAAGCCAAGGGTCCGGAGACACAGGAAACCGATCCAAAGACCGACTCAAAGCCTTTTCTTAGCCGGTACTGTTTTTCATACCAGCTATTCTGCATTCTAGTTAGAAAGTTCTTGTCAGCATTCTTGGCGTTGCAATGCCCACTGATGGCACCTATATTTTGGTCATTTTCAAATATTGTGACAATTCTTTCAATAGCATCTTTCTTCCAGACGGAATCACTGTCTGTAAACGCAAATA
>CAZXZT010000188.1:0-1636 GCA_964645695.1 uncultured archaeon | reverse complement strand
TGGTTTGTTTGGTATGAGGTCATCTATGAGGTCATCTATAGGGTCTATTCCGGTTTGATCATTAATTTCTTCAGTGGATACAACTGCAATTCCCATAGACACAACCAGTAGGTTGTATTCAGGGGCTTTCCAGACCTCTCCGATGTATAGAGTTTCAGAACCTTTGGTAATGTTGATTCCAGTTTCATCATAACCCAATCTTTCCGACTTTGCAGTACCATTATAGATGACATACTGCGTTGCATAGCCTTGTTTGTTCGTTCTTTTCCCATCTTCTATATGTGCCTTCAATTCTATTTCTTGGTCAAGAGACATTTCATAGAATTGCTTGTCCAATTCATCCAATGCATCCCTCTCATCCAGATCAATGGGAACTTTTATTGCAATAACGAATAGCATTGCAGGGTAACCGTCACTTTCACCTTCACTGTCCTCCCCATCATCCAGATATAGGGAAAAAGTGGTGGAAGCAACCCCCAGTCCGTATTCGTCATGTTGGCTCATTGCACTTTTCCAGCCATTTCCTGAATCTCCCTGAATGAAAGCTTCAGGAAGCTTGACACTAGCTGAATCATACAGAGGTATCAGAACAAGGCACGGAAGAACAACAAAAGTAGCTATCACGAAACATGCTGTAGATCTTAGAGCCATTCTTTTCCAAGGCCTTGGTATTCCAGATAGAGCTCTTCCCATTAGGTAAATGGGGACTCCTATTGCTATGCCCATAAGCAGGGGTTTCATGTTCGAGCCTGCAATCGTTAAGAATAATCCAAAAAACAATATTGCAGAACATATTAGATATCCGGCATATCTTACTCGGATATCCTTACCCCACAATTTGAGGGACCATTTCGCCTCTATTATCTCAACACCTAATTTGGTTAGAACAAAATTCCAGCCTTGCCTAATCCAGCCATCGGCAGGTTCAACGCCTCTGAATTCATTTGACTTCTTTCGGTCCCTGTGTATTATGAAGAAGCAAAAGGCTACGGCTGCGAACAAGAAAGTCCAGAATCCAGTTCCTACTCCGAAAGAACCAATATAATAAGATCCAAAAGCGAAAGTTGCGGACATCCATGCGGCTTTTAGGGGCCAGGATTCGTTTTGTCCAACCAAGTTTACATTTAGATTTTCATTGCTTCCGTCCAAGTTTTCAGCTTCCAGTATTATTTTCCCGTCCTTCTTCTCACCAACTAGAGAATTGAGCCTTATTTCGGATGCTATTTGGTCTAATATTTCAGGATCTGCACGTATTTCCCATTTTCTTGCCGAAGTTCCAATTGTCAAAGCGTCAACTTTGATGTATTGTCTTGCTATGGATAGAAGCATGAAAAAGGCGAAGAGAAATAATTTACTAATGAAGATCAGAGTTAGGGGTATGAGCAACAGTTGCCACCATGGAGAGAATCTCGGTACAAATCCTCTTTCCAGATAGTCTATATTTTTACAAGGAATATCCCATACACTGAATTTATTTCCAATAAAAACTCGAATATTAGTTATTGCCAGAATTGAATTTCTTCTATTACCCAAACTGATATTCTCATATTTTTTGAGCAATTTCTCGCTAGGCAGGAATTTTTCTGTTAAATCCACAGAGTTTATTCAGTTCCATCGTATTTAAAACATGTCCACA
>CAZXZT010000187.1:0-1650 GCA_964645695.1 uncultured archaeon | reverse complement strand
GAGGACCTAGTTGACGGCGATGACGAGGACGATGCCGACGAGGACGAGTCCTGATTACCTCGGCCGGTGCTTGTAGCAGTAGGCAGCCCCTTTCTTCTGCATCTTCTCCCTATTGCACTGTTGCCCGTTCGAATCTACATGCTTGCACTGCTTTTCCTGCTGTTTCTCCTCCTTCTCCTTCTTCGCAGTAATCCGCTTCACCCTTTCGTCTCGCAAATTGTATTGCCAACGTTTCTCAAAAAATCCGGGGGCTCGAAGAAGGTGTGGGGTCCAGAGTTCCGTCCTGTTTTCCCCAATCTTCAATCCAAGCGCATCATGCTCTCCAGGGCCGGAAAACCAGGTTGAACCGCATACTTCGCAATGGCCAACATTCGACACTCCATGGTAGGTGACATCGAAAAATCCTAACTCCTTTCGTCCAAAGAATTGCCATTCCACTGTGAAATTGGAAAGGGAAACCTCACCCTCGGCTTGGCCGCTGTCTGGAATACAAGTGGGGCATTCTACCACCGACCCCTCATCGAGGGCTTCTGGAAGCTCCAAGATGTTCTCCAACAACACCGGGGCGATCTCTTTTCCACTCATCAGGACACCACCGCAAGTATCGCATCTATGCCTATTCTTCTTTGTCCCGAGCCACTTCAACTCCTGACCATCATCCGGGCAATGGTAGACATCGTATCTCTGGTCGATTATTCTCCGATTCCCCTCCTGCGGTCTGTGCGCGAAGCAGAAGTCGGAGCCACCGCTGGCCGACCTATTGCACGGATCGCCGGTGTCCTCTCTCACTCCGATGCACTTCTTGGCCATTCAATCACTTCGGCTGGTGCATGTAGCAGTACTCAGTACTTCGATATGTTACTCGTCGACATTTCTTACCGTTCTTTTCGTCGATATGCAGACACGTCGTGTTGGCAGCCCTGCCTCGACCACTTGCCGACGCCCGAGCCTCTTCCTTCTCCTTCTCCTCAGCCTCGATTCGAGCCAAATCTGCTGGACTCGTGCCCTCGAGTGTCGTGCTTTGACGGGCAATACTCAACTCATTGCCATCGAACCAGAATGTCCCACACTCTCGACACCCATCGACTAGCATGGTCTTCCCGATAGTTGAGTCATATTCGGTGCCACCCGACTTGGGTTTGGAGGCTTCAGCAGCTGCTGCAACTGCTGCGATTAGAACGATACCGAGAATTATTCCTGCCCCGGCACCCCCGCCACCAATGTGAAGGCCCCCTCCTCCTCCTCCTTCGATTACGTAGGCCACTCTGAACTCTAGCATCTCAATCTCGCAATTAGGGCACTTCAGAGAACACTCCTCACCACCCTCAAGAAGCTCGTTTAGACCCTCAACGTGGTCCGAAAGTCTAGTCTCCATAGACTTAGCATCTAGCGCCGAACCGCTGCATTCTTTGCATACATAGTACCCGCCTTTGTTGTCTATCCATTTGTAAGATAGCAGACCGCATCCCCGGGGGCATTGGAGCTTTTCGAGATCAGCTATCTGGACCCTGTGCTGCCTGCAGAATAGAAGGCCTTTGAGCGCTAACCTAGAGCAGGGTTTGCCAGCCGAGCTCTTACCCATGCAGAGTTTTACGGACGAATCTTGGTCTCTATGATTCTTGCAGTAATCGGACTTGTACATCGTTGGGC
>CAZXZT010000186.1:0-1669 GCA_964645695.1 uncultured archaeon | reverse complement strand
CTCTACTAAGGAAGTGATACTATGGGAGATGTTCGATAATGCACGTTTGCAGAGTTTGTCGTCTGCCAACATCTGGTAGCCTTTGCCATAGGTGTCGCCAGAAGAGGGAATCGAGCTGTCGCAACTGTGGAAGGTGGCTGACCGGAGCGACTAGGTCGCCACACGATCGCAGGTTGTGTTCGGATTGCTATGGAGATGATTGAATGATACCAAACAGAGATGAAGATAGAAGAAATAGAAAAAGAAGATGGATGAGACATATTGAGATGAGTTGGGGTGAAATTCTGACTGTTTGTGAGGAAGAGTTTGGTGAAGAAAACTTGGTTATGGTTGAGAGAGTGGAGAGGACAATTCCGAATTGGAACCATTCCCCTTTTTCTATCTGGGTCGTAATTGTCCTGAATGACTTTCCTCATCCGATATTGTTCGAGGTGAATCATCCGAGATTCAAAATGAGTGGCGAGGAAACAGATTGATACAAAGAAATATTCATTTTTACCCTCATTTGGCATTCACTAGAGCTTTACGGATAATTATACATAATTTAGCGTATGTGGTCCGATTGATATGAACGCCGATTTTCACGTGATAAGTAAAAGGCCTCCGGAACCTAAAACGAGGTGGCCCGTAACCACCATCATAGCGGGAGATTTCAACGTCTCGTCCCAAGGGAAGGCAGAATTCAAAGGTCCTCAATCAGAATGGGTGGTGCCTCATAGCGGGTCAAGCGAAGTTAAAGTTTGTATGGATTCTGATCTCCAGAACATTTGGGCGAAAACAACAGGGGGCCGAGTTTTCTGCTTACGGGCAGGGGGCCGCGACCAGGAAGTGATTGATTATCTGATTCCCAAATTGGATGGTCACAAATGGGAAGGAGATCAGAGATGTTTTGTCAGAGGAATCGGGGATGGAGAGAGTATGCTCTGCTTCTCCTTTCACTCCGCGAAAGCCAATACCCCTGGAGAAATTAAATTTCTTCAAATCAAGTTTGATAATGACGGATACCACCTCAAATCGTGTACACTCAGCGACGTGCTCCAAGAGAGCATACCTGTCGATGAAGAAGGGACAAACATATTTGCACTCCTGGATAGCGAATGGAAGTGTAAAAAAACCAACCTCGATTGTGTGGAATATCAGTTCCCTTCCCAGAAGACTATCCCTATGTTCAATGCAGTAAAGCAGTACAATCCTAAACTCCCGCTCCCTGAAGGCAGGACCTCCTATGAAGATAAAGCAACCATTGTCTGGAACTTTGAAAACGGATTTGAAGTGATTGAAACCCCATCTATCGAAGAGTTGGAAATAGTGATTCCAGGCAACAATAGAATAACTGCCATAATGGTGAATATGAGGAGACGTTTCCGTTTCTCCAGCAAAGCATCTGAGTTTGGAACTGCTGGCTACGAGATAATTGGAATCCGACCAGATGGTGATAATCTACCTGAACCACGGTTTCCAAGAACTATGCAAGAGTTAGAATTCAGAGAAGATACAAAAAGAAGAATATCCTATCTTGAAGGCGAAATTGAAGAACTTCGGGGAATGTTTCGAGACCATGTACAATCGCATGATTAACAGACGAATCATCACCCCTGCCCCGGGCATCGAATCAGAGGGAACCCCATCCGATTACCCCCCATCGCAAGGGTACCCTTTTCTTCAAGTT
>CAZXZT010000185.1:0-1738 GCA_964645695.1 uncultured archaeon | reverse complement strand
CAATATGGGGTGAAAACACTGAATGGAATTCTTGCCTCAAACCCTGACGAAGCTGCCAATGCTTGTAAGGAATTAGGTGGTAGAATCTGGGTTGTCAAAGCACAAGTACATGCTGGTGGAAGAGGCAAGGGAGGTGGAATTATTTTGTGCCGTTCCGTAGATGAGGTCTACGAAGCCACTGACAATATGATAGGGTCGAGGCTGATAACTCCTCAGACAACATCAAGAGGCGTTGCCATCAACAAAGTATATGTTGAGGAAGGTTGCAACATAGACAGAGAACTTTACCTTGGAATCATACTGGATCGTGAAAAAGAGATGCCCGTTGTCATGGCTTCTGTAGAAGGGGGAATTGAGATTGAGGAAGTAGCTTCCAAAGATCCTGGAAAGATTTTGAGAATGTATGTTGATCCAGTAACGCAATTTGAGAATCAGCAGGCTCGGGAAATGGCATTGGGACTAGGCCTTGAAAACAAACAAATAAAATCCTGCATCAGATTTATGAAGAACCTCTATAACCTATTCATTGGTCTAGATTGTTCAATTGTAGAGATAAATCCACTAGTAATCACCTCTGAAGATGATATTGTTGCACTGGATGCAAAGGTTAACTTTGACAGCTCTGCATTGTTCAGACATCCTGAAATCGGAAAACTACGCGACCGAGAAGAGGAAGAGCCATTGGAAATCAGGGCCACTGAAGCTGGTCTTAATTACATAAAACTTGATGGGGAAATAGGATGCATGGTAAACGGAGCAGGACTTGCGATGGCTACTATGGATATAATCAAATTGCACGGAGGAGAACCTGCTAATTTTCTAGATGTAGGAGGCGGAGCTGATGCAGAGCAGGTGGCTGAAGGATTTCGAATAATATTGTCCGATCCGAACGTAAAGGCCATCTTTGTCAACATATTTGGGGGAATCATGAGATGTGATTTCATAGCCGAGGGAATAATAACTGCAGCTAGGGAAACAAAACTTGGAGTCCCATTGATTGTACGCTTAGCTGGAACGAATGTGGAACTGGGTAAGAAGATGCTCGCCGATGCAGGATTGGATTTAATCACCGCGGAAGATATGAATGACGGAGCGATCAAATCAATTAAGGCAATGGGAGGCAAAAAGTGAGTATCTGGCTGGATTCTCATAGCAAGATAGCCGTCCAAGGAATAACTGGCAAGAACGGTCAATTTCACACTGAACAAATGCTCAATTATGGTACCAGTGTCATAGGAGGAGTCACTCCAGGCAAAGGAGGACAAGAAACACTGGGTTTGCCAGTATGGGATACTGTGGATGAAGCAGTGAATGCGGGCGCAAACGTATCCTGTATTTTCGTACCTCCTGCTTTCGCGGCTGATGCAATAATAGAAGCCGCTGATTCAGAAATTAGATTAGTTGTTGCAATAACGGAAGGAATACCGGCACTGGATATGGTCAAAGTAAAGAATTACATTGAATCAAAGGATGTTCGTCTTATTGGGCCAAACTGTCCAGGAGTTATTACCCCCGGAAAAAGCAAAGTCGGGATAATGCCTGGGCACATCCACCGGAAAGGAGATGTAGGAATTATATCAAGATCCGGTACGTTGACCTATGAGGCTGTTGCACAAACCAGTGTAATTGGTCTTGGGCAATCGACTTGTATTGGAATTGGTGGCGACCCGGTAAATGGTACAAACTTCATTGATTGTCTGGAAATGTTCCTATCAGATGAAGGGACTGAATCAATTGT
>CAZXZT010000184.1:0-1751 GCA_964645695.1 uncultured archaeon | reverse complement strand
TCCTTGTCACCCTCGACAAGAGTTATCTTGGTCCCCAACAGGTCAAGGACCCTCGTTGTAGATACCATCGCTCTTTGGTAAAGATCGAATGTCTCTCCCAGTCTTGTGAGAGGCCAGAGCAGTCTCTGCATCATGAAAATCATGACGCTGTACGAGGCAATGGCCATCCCTCCATTGAGGGTCACGAAACCGCCATGGAGCAAAGTGGCCGTGAAACCGACCAGAATTGCCATTCGGATTAGAGGCACAAAGGCCGCACTCAATCTGATGGCGCGTCGGTTCGCCTCTCGGTATGCCTGTGAGGCTTCTCTGACACGGGCAATTTCAAGTTCTTCACTAGTGAAACTCTTGATGGTGCTGATACCACTCAGATTATTGGAAAGAAGAGCATTCAGAAGTCCCACTTCCTTTCTGACTTCGGCATAGCGCGGACCTATCCGCGATTGAAATCTGAAAGAACCCCAGATGATAACAGGAATCGGAATAACGGAATAGATTGCTATCATCGGAGAAATGTAAAAGAAAATAGCGCTGATTACCACGACCGTGGTTCCGACTTGAAGCAGTTCGTTGGCCCCTTTGTCGAGGAAACGTTCCAGCTGGTTGATATCGTCATTGAGAATCGACATCAGTTCTCCCTTGGACTGGTCGCTGAACCAGGACATCTCCAGTTCCTGGATATGGGAATATGCATCCAGCCTGAATTCATGCTGGACCGTCTGAGCCAGATTTCTCCACAAGACTCCATAGAAATATTCAAAGAGCGATTCAAAAACCCAGATTATCACGGTCAAAATGGATAGAACGATCAGTTGGTCTTTGGGGTCCGCATATCCGTAACTGGACAATACCGATTCTTCTTGCATGACAACGACATCTACTGCGGCACCAATCAGCAGTGGAGGCGCCAAGTCAAATATCTTGTTCAGGACCGAGAACAGAGTGGCCAGCCACATCGTGGAACGATGTTTCTTCATATGCGAAATTAGACGGTATATCGGTGCCTGTTCAGTCATTGCTGTTTCACTCGTGCGTAATGATTGCTGGAGACTCTTGCCAATGGCAACACTTCGTTAAGGCTGGATCTGACAATGTAGTCTATACCTTTGCCCTCTATAGCCTTGATTTCCAGACGTTCCTGCTCCGTGATTTCGGTAGCCAGTCTAGCCTTCGATTCGTCCAGATACGCTATTGGACTGGGGACGTCCCCGAGAATCATGATCTTTTTCCTGTCTTTTTCAAAACTCGGTGTTGCAGACAGCAATGCCCGGGTGTAAGGATGCCTGGGATTGGAAAATAATTCTTCAGTATCTGCCTCTTCGACAACTTTACCCAGATACATGACTGCCAGACGGTCGCACATATACTCTATGACAGACAGGTCATGCGAGATAAAAATATACGTTAATTCATATTTCTCCTGCAAGTCGTTCAGCAGATTTAGAATCTGGGCCTGAACCGAAACATCCAGTGCCGACGTAGGTTCATCCAAAACTAGGATCTTTGGTTCCAGAGCCAGAGCTCTTGCAATCACAATTCTTTGGCGCTGGCCACCGGAGAACTCGTGAGGATACCTGTACAGGTGCTCTTCTCCAAGTCCCACATTGTGCAACAGTTCAACAACTCTTTCTCGGAGATTCTCTGTTTTCCCATGTATCACAAGAGGTTCGCCTACAATGTCCTTGATCAACATTCGGGGATTCAGAGCCCCAATTGGATCCTGGAAAACTACGCCTATTTTGCGTCTGAAC
>CAZXZT010000183.1:0-1804 GCA_964645695.1 uncultured archaeon | reverse complement strand
AAATAGACAGATTTGTGGATTGATTTATGAGCAAGAAGGGAAAAATTAGAATCCTTATTGCTAAACCTGGTCTCGATGGCCATGACAGAGGTGCAAAGGTTATCGCCAGAGCCCTGCGAGACGCAGGCATGGAAGTCATTTACACAGGACTCAGGCAAAGTCCTGAAGACATAGTAGAGGCCGCTATACAGGAGGATGTACAATTCATAGGCCTGAGCATACTGTCTGGTGCGCATAGCCACATTTTTCCCAAAGTAGTAGAACTTCTTAAAAAGAGAGAAGTTGGTGATATTAGAATAATCGCCGGTGGCATCATCCCTGACGAGGAGATTCCACAATGGAAAAAAATAGGAATTGAAGCTATCTTTGGACCCGGGTCCTCAACTACGGAAATAATAGACTACATCAATGGAATTGCAAATTGAACCGGACTAAGTTGATTGGAAATCTGAAAAATGGTGATGTGCGGGCTGTGGCCAGATTGCTGACCTTGATTGAGGACGAAGACAAAGAAGCTGAGGACGTACTGAAAAAGGTCTGGCAATTTACTGGTAAATCATATATTATTGGAATCACTGGACCTCCTGGTGCAGGAAAATCGACCATTGTTGATATTTTGGCAAAGACTGCAACAGACAATGGACACAAAGTAGGAGTTCTAGCTGTTGATCCAACCAGTCCCTTCTCCTGAGGTGCAGTACTTGGTGACAGGTTACGAATGTCAAACGCCCAAGAATCAGGAATATTCATTCGTTCGGTGGCTAGTAGGGGCCATCTAGGCGGTCTAGCGGCAACAACAAGATTCATGGTAAATGCACTGGAATTGCTAGGAAATGACATAACCTTAGTAGAAACAGTAGGTGCCGGGCAAGGGGATGTCGAGATTGTACAACTTGCTGACACGACAGTAGTGGTTGAAGTCCCGGGGTTGGGAGATGAAGTGCAGGCTCAGAAAGCAGGGATATTGGAAATCGCAGACGTTCTGGTTGTTAACAAGGCCGACAGACCTGGTGCAGACAGACTGGCCAAAGAGTTACAGATGATGCTGAGTCTAGGAGAACATGGCGAATGGCTCCCTCCAATTGTAACAACTACGGCCACCAAGAATGAAGGAATAGAGAACCTTTGGAATGATATCATAAATCACCGCAACTATCAGGGAAATAGAAAACTTGGACAAAAAAGACTTGAAAAGATCAAATATGAACTGGAGAATCAGGTCAGCCAAAAACTGTTCGCTAGAAAAATAACTGAAATTGGAAAAGATGAAATCGAAAAGATGGCAAAGTGCATAGTGAAGCGGGACATAGATCCCTTCAGTGCAGTAGAAAAGATAATTAAGGAATAGGTGGTGCTCATGCAGGAATCGGAGCGGATGATGGAACCTGATGACGAAAAACTGAAGAAATTCACTAGGAAGAGCGAAATTGAGTCCCAGATTGATTCGAAAGAAATTGGTTTAGAAACATTGACAAATTTTGAGGCTTTCCAGCAAGGTAGATTCCCAGAGAATCTGGTAGAAGAATTCAAGACACCTGAGGGCTTACCAAGCGATGTAATAGTTGGTGAGATTGAAGCGAAACATAAGGAAATTCTAGATGGGCGACCATTACCCAACCTTCTGGAGAATTCGAAATTTGTAGGGAATTTAGAGGATCTCAAGCCTCCGGCAATGGGAAAACTTTATGAAGAGAAGAAAAGCCACAGAATCTCATCGAAGGATAAAAGGATTACCGAGTAATATTCTTGCAATGGGCACGTGGCCTAGCCAGGAATGGCGGCTGCCTCCTAAGCAGCAGGTCGA
>CAZXZT010000182.1:0-1813 GCA_964645695.1 uncultured archaeon | reverse complement strand
AGAGACAAGTGCGACATGGGAAGGTTTTTCAGGTACTTTTGCTGAAGGAATGCTTGGCCTAAGAGTGAGTGGTACAGGTTTGCTTTTCTTTGGTTCTTATGGTGATATCCAAGAGGTTGAAGTCAATGGTTCGTACACTATAGATAATGGATATGCAGTTGCTTGGGAGCAGAATCTGGACTATAGCATAGGACGTTCTGGAAGAAGCATTAGATCTTTCCTTTTCAGTGATCAATTAATATGCCGTTTTCATGGTAATGGAAAATTATGGATACAAACTAGAAGTCCTAGAAATTTGGCAGCTTGGGTTCATCCCTTTAGAAGGGTTAAATCCAAAAACGATTAACCCGCGTAATTTTCAGCTCTTGGCATCTCGGGCTTGAGACCTTTCCTCTGTCTGATTTCTTCAGTGATATCGTCTAGAAGGTCGCGTGGTAATTCTTCATATCCTGAGAATTCAGTACTCCACAGTGCTCTTCCTCCAGTCGCAGACCTTATTTCGCTTGCAAATCCAAACATTTCCTTGACCGGAGCTTTTGCCGTAATGACTGCCATGTCTCCTTCGCTCTCCATTCCAGCTATCTCGGCTCTTCTTTGTGCCATCTCACCAGTTACAGATCCCATCAGTTCTTGTGGAACAGTGATGTAAACATTTTGTTTTGGTTCTAGTAATGCAACACCTGCACTGACCAAAGCTCCATTGATTCCATTTCTTACAGCAGGGATTGTCTGTGCAGGACCTCGATGGATTGCATCTTCGTGAAGTTTGGCATCATTTAGTATGATTTTAACCCCCATCATTTTCTCATGTGCTCTCGGTCCTCTCTTTACAACCTCCTTGAACGCTTCAATCAGTAACTCCCTAGTCTCAAACAGGTTCTGGATACCTTTTGTCGCGTCAACAAATACGCACGCATTTTCGATAGATAGTACACCTCTTCCATGTACTTTAGTCCATCCCATATCAATTAGTTGTCTGGCTACTTCCTTGGATTTCTTGATATCGCCTGATGGAATGGTCCCATCAATTATTGCAGCTCTAATATCATCTTCTAAGGGTTCCACTGTAATGTAGAATCGGTTATGCTTGTTTGGTGATTTCCCTTCAAAGTCTCCGGGCGAGTTCATAGCCACTGTCTCACGATAAACAACTATAGGTGGTGACGTTGTAATCTCCACACTATGCTCATTTCTTATCCTGTATTCTGTAATCTCTAAATGTAATTCACCCATTCCTGACATCAAGTGTTCTCCTGTTTCCAGATTACTGTCAATTTGAATAGATGGATCCGCTTTTGCTACAGCCCTTAGAACTTCGACTAGTTTTGGCAAGTCCTTAGTGTGTTTTGCTTCTATGGCCGTAGTGACGACAGGTTCCGAATTATGTATAATTCTTTCGAATGCCGTCATTTCTTTATCAGAAGAAATTGTAGAACCTGAAATGGCATCTCTCAATCCTGAGACTGCAATAATATTTCCAGCTGTAACATTTTCGGTGCTAATCCTATCTCCACCGACGAACATACCTACAGATTGGACACGATTGGCAGACGGCATGCCAGCAACGTACAGCTGGTCTCCCTTTTTCACAGTACCCGAGAAAAGTCTTCCAACAGCGATTTCACCGGCATGGGGATCAAGAACAACTTTAGTTACCATGAATGCAGTATCTCCACTTGCTTCAGCATTCATCATGGATTGGCCAATCTTTTCTTCTGATTCTCCTCTCCATATATGCGGTATTCTATATTTTTGGGAAACGCTTGCCGAAGGAAGTTTTTCAACAATCATATCTAGTAAAACTTCATGCAGA
>CAZXZT010000181.1:0-1818 GCA_964645695.1 uncultured archaeon | reverse complement strand
AGTTGCCACACTACTTCATTGAGCGATTTACAGAGAAAGGAGACCGGATCTTAGATCCATTTTCGGGTAGAGGAACCACTGCAGTTGAAGCCGCAGCACAGGCAAGGTATGGAATTGGCAATGACCTCAACCCATTGTCCATCGCACTAACGAGGGGGAAACTAAGCAACCCATCTCTGGAAGATGTTGTTGCACGACTGGATGAACTGGAATCCAACTATGACAAATCCGAATGGAAGACATTCAAAGGCGCCCCAAATAAAATCAGGATGATATTCCATATCAACACCCTACGCCAATTGATGTACCTCAAGAGAGAACTTGATTGGTCAAAAGAAGGAGTTGATAGTTTCATTGTGGCCGTATTGATGGGTGCTATGCATGGTCAATCCAAAGGGTTCCTTAGCCTGTCAATGCCCAACACTTTCAGTATGGGCTGGGGATATATCAAGAAATACAAGAGAGAAAAGAATCTCGAATGTCCTGACCGAGATTGTTTTGTTGTTCTCAAGGAACGTGTCAATCGGATGCTGGGCAAAGGCTCTCTCCCTGGTTCAGGTGAAACAATCTATGGTGATGTCCGAGACTTGGCAGAAAAGGTCGAACACGGCTCAATTCAGTTGCTATTCACTTCCCCTCCATATCTGAAGGTAATCAAGTATGGTTTGTACAATTGGATTAGACTATGGTTCCTCATGCCTGATGGTTCTCATGAAAAGGTCGACAAGGTTCTGGATGACACCCATGCGTTGGCAGAATATCTTGAATTCATGAAACAAACACTGACTGCTGCCCTCCCTCTATTGGATAGGAAACGTGGTATCTCTTGCTGGGCAATTGGAGATGTGAAGGGCCTCAATCTTGCATGGGCTGTTTGGCATCATGCTGGTCAACAAATTGAGGTAGAGGCAAGCGATGGAGAAACATTGCGTTACAAACTAATTGCAATCGTTGAGGATAAGATTCCTGATAATCAGAAGGTTACGAAAATGTGGAAAACATTGGTCCATCATGTAGAATATCTAAGCGATGAAGGAGAAGTGATTGAAACACTTGGATCATGGAATTTAGAAAGTGATGCAAAAAAGGCCATGAATCAAGCCGAAAAGAAAGAGGGGTTAACCTTGGAGATTCGTACTGAGAAAACCAATGATAAATCTGGGAAGGCAACTCCTATAGATAGAATTCTAATCATTGCACCTGAATCGGCTAACCCTAAGCCATTGAAAGAGGTTAAGGATGTTCAATGGAATCAATTTTTCACCCCAAAACTAGCCACTCTAGACAACTTTTAGCGTGGAGAGATTTTATTCTATCGAGTGCATTGGTTCCTATGTGCCTGATGACTGGGTTGCAGACTTTAACCAATGCTTGAGTGCATGGGATGAGAAGCATATCATCACATCGCCTGATATCGACGGTATACTATCTGCGTGTTTGTTAGGGAGTAAATTTGGCGCCAAGTTAGCAGGAGTGTACACCACTAGGTATCTGATTCTGTTTGACAATGTAACTGCTGAAGAAGCAAAAAATGCTCTTTGGCTAGATCACGATATTAGCGAAGATGGGATTCA
The DNA here is from genome assembly GCA_964645695.1 of uncultured archaeon. Classification (GTDB taxonomy): domain Archaea; phylum Thermoplasmatota; class Poseidoniia; order MGIII; family CG-Epi1; genus CG-Epi1. The sequence continues at coordinate 244 of CAZXZT010000181.1, read as the reverse complement.
GTGCATGGGACAACACCTTGTCGACCATTCAGAGTTAGATACACTACCAAAGAGAGGGAAGAATTCATTCAATCCAAACAACTACTTTCGACAGACTTGGAAAAAATCATTCCACGGCTCGAATATGAAGGTCGGAAAGCGTGACAAATATCCATACGCTACTATTCATTTTCTGATGGCCGGCATAGGGGTACCCGATCCTGAGAAATACACCAAACATTTCCACTTGCTTGCCCATGCTGAT
>CAZXZT010000180.1:0-1830 GCA_964645695.1 uncultured archaeon | reverse complement strand
CCACTCATGAAGGCCTTTGAAACGAGGTTCTCCACCCGAAGTATTGGTAACGAAGTTATACTAGCACTCAAAAATATTATAAAAGCAATAGGAGAGACTACAGATACTAAAGAAATTAAACTGCTAATGACATTTTACTTTAGAAAATACACACTACCAGATACATATTACGTTAAGACAGAGCTTTATGAATTGGGGAACAAGGCATTAGTGAAAATCGCCAGAGCAAATATTCAAAGCAAGGAAAAGGACAACATAATAAAATTCCTCAAAAGTGATGACCCTGGAATGGTTATGATGGGTGCATCAATGCTGAAAGGAATCCTAGAAGAATGACCGAAAACGAAAACTCCCCCGAGAAATAAATGAACGATATAAACGACAATATTCATCTTGTTCCTGAAACACATCAGTACGTTTTGAAAAGAAATAAAAATCAGAAATTCAAAAGCGTTACTACAGTCATAGGACAATATTTCAAGAAATTCGATAAGATAAGCATTTCTGAGAGACTTACCGGTGAACACCCTGAATACATACATCTGACCCCCTCCGAACTCAGGGCAGAATGGGATGCCACAACCCAGCTTGGTACGGACATTCATGACGAGATTGACCAGTACCTAAGAAATAGTAAGCCCCCGACACTGAGAAGAGCCTCAATAGGAATCAATTGGTTGAGACAGTACCTGAAAGCACCGCTAAACAAGGTGATGTCCGAGGTAATACTGTACAGTGTTGAACTTGGTATTGCCGGTACCGTTGACATCCTAGTGGAGGTTCCAGGCACTGGTGCATATGAGATAATAGACTGGAAAACGGGTAAGCTGAATTTTGAATCTCATCAAGGTGAAACAGCCCCCCATCACATCACCTCAGATCTAATGGATTGTCATTTTGAAAAGTATACATTACAACTATCAATGTACAGGTATCTACTGGAAAAATATTATGGATTCAAGATTCAGAACCAAGTGATTGCCCATCTAGGTGAAGATGATTGCCAAGGCTATTCTACGCCTTATCATAAGAGACATATCGAGGCAATTATAAACGACCAGAGGAATACTTTATAATAAAAATGAAGTATAATAGTATGGAATGACCGAAGACACCTCTCCCGAGAATCTCCGGAAATTCTTGGAGAGCGATGATCTCGCACTAGTCCGGATGGGAATCTCGATGGCGAAGGGGGCGGGGGTGGAAGTCACCGTCAAGGATCTGGAGCGTTTTCTAAAGAGCAAAGACATTGAAGCTGTCATAACTGGCGTGATGTTCGCTATTGAAGCTGGAATCAGTAACGAGCTAATATCCACCCGGTTCTCTCCACATGTTAGGGGTCTATCTTATTTCTTACAGTGGCAGTGTGTGAATAATAGTCTAGATGCATGGCCAGATACCATAAGCGCCTTGAGACGAATTGGCAATGACGGTACTACGATATTTCTAATAGAATTACTTGAATATTTTGCCTATCTAATGGACCACGAGCACTATAATTCTGATGTAGAAAAAATAATCGAAGCGCTTGGCAATATCGGTGGGGAGAAAGCAGCAAACGCGATAGCAGATGCTCTCACGGGCAGGTATGATGGCTGGTATTACTCAGATGAAAGTACAGCCTGTGCCTCTGCAGCCTTGACAAAAATTGGTGAGCCTGCTGTCGAGGCATTGGTGGAGTTGGTAACAATGATGGACAACGAGATGGATCGGTATGGCGAGGGGGGGAACCCGATATCTACATTGGAAATTAAGGAAAACGCGGCAAGAATAATCGTCGATATACTGGGCACAAGGAAAGCCACAGATTTACTTTTGAATGCATTTGTA
>CAZXZT010000179.1:0-1831 GCA_964645695.1 uncultured archaeon | reverse complement strand
CATCCCACGATCCATGGTATCAATTCTCAACAGAGCTGGAGTTGATTTTGCTATTCTGGGTTCTGAAGAGACTTGCACAGGCGATCCTGCAAAGAGATTAGGAAATGAGTATCTCTTCCAAATACTGGCTGCACAGAATATAGAAACGTTCGAGAAGTACAAAATAAGAAAAATTCTTGCTAGCTGCCCGCATTGCTTCAATAGTTTAAAAAATGAATACCCTCATCTTGGAGGAAAATATGAAGTCCTGCACTATAGTGAATTAATGAATAGGTTGATTGATGAAGGTAAAATCAAACCACTGGTAAATGTATCAACGACGATGGCATACCATGATTCTTGCTACCTAGGCCGGAATAATAACATCTATGATGCTCCTCGAAAGTTGGCGAATTCAATACCAGGGCTTGAATTGATTGAAATGGAACAATGTAAAGGAAATGGATTTTGCTGTGGTGCCGGTGGTGGGAATATGTGGATGGAAGAATCAGGTTCTGAACGCGTAAACCACAGGCGAACGGATCAATTTCTTAAAACCGGCGCAGACACTGTTGGGGTATCTTGTCCATTCTGTCTGCAGATGCTTGAGGAAGGAATTCAATCAAAAGAGAAACAAGCTGATCATCGAGTGAGAGACTTAGTAGAACTAGTTGACGAAAGCCTAGGTGAAAAAGTTCAAACTGCTGGCCCCCTGGATTCTTGATTCTAAATTGAGATTCACCGGCGACCTGACTTTTGGTATTGCGGAAATAGTGTCCATCTACTTAGGTCGGGTTGACAACAATTTAAAAAAATATTGAATACTAAAGATCAATACCACCAACCTTTAGGCGCCGAGGTGATTCCCTCGGACTATCTCAGCAAAATCCGTAACCAATTTATCCAGAAAAAACCGGGTGCTTTTAATTCAGTGGTAATTAGAACCTAGATTTAAGTACAGGCCCGCAGTAATTAAGTGGAACTTTGAAGGAACAGTTATTGTCTCATCAATACCACTTTGGGATTGTCCATTAAACATGACTGGCTTGCATCAGTAGAATAGGCATATCACAAACATTTCACAATTTCTATCAATTTATCACAGAGTTACACGTTAGCATGAGCTACTTTGTATCGAGCGTTGCTCTTTCACGTAAATAAGTTACTCACTTGTACCAAACTTAACCTAGGATAGTTGGACAGGTAGAGGGGAAGGGAAATATGTCTTTACCCGATAGATTAAGTTTTGGGATATTCCTCGCTCCATTTCATGCTCCAAATGAAAATCCCACAATTGCTCTCGAAAGAGATCTTGAACTGATTCAAAGGCTCGACGAACTTGGATATGATGAAGCATGGATTGGAGAACATCACAGTTGCGGCTGGGAAACCATAGCTGCACCTGATATATTTATCGCTACAGCAGCAGAACGAACCAAATATATTAAGCTCGGAACAGGAGTCGTTCCGCTTCCATATCACCACCCTCTTATTGTTGCTAATCGTATGGTCCTTCTTGATCATCTAACACGGGGACGAGTTGCGCTGGGCACCGGCCCAGGGGCCCTTAATTCTGATGGACACATGCTCGGAATCGACCATCAGGTAGCCAGACGGAGGTGGGCCGAATCAATGGATGCCATTGTTCGCCTATTGAGAGATAAAGAACCCGTCTCCATTAAGACTGACTGGTTCGAGCTCGAGGACGCACATTTACAGCTCCGACCGTACACTCAGCCGCATTTCGAAATCGCGGCTGCGTCAGCTCAATCTCCAGCCGGAATGGAAATGTGCGGGAAACATGGAATTACGCCTCTTTCTCTTACTTTCGCTCGATCACCAGGAGGAAGTC
>CAZXZT010000178.1:0-1836 GCA_964645695.1 uncultured archaeon | reverse complement strand
CAATCGGCCGAGACAATCCTTTTGATGGAAAGGTAGAAGTTCATAGATATGATTTTGATGATAGAAAGAGATTAGTTGAATCGTTGAAAGGAGTTTCAGTACTTTACAATACATATTGGGTAAGATACACAGTTTCAGGACAAGGCTTTGCTCATGTCCTTGCAGTAAAGAATAGTAAAAAATTATTTCTTGCAGCCAAAGAAGCAGGAGTTGGAAAAATAGTACATGTTAGTGTAGCTAACCCCCACAAAGCACCTGGTTGGGCATATTTCCGAGGCAAAGTAATTGTTGAAGAATTTCTTAAGAAAACAGGCGTTCCATATTCTATTGTCAGACCTACCGTTCTCTATGGCCATAGGCAGGATGTTCTAGTCAATAATATTGCTTGGATGTTACGCCGTCTTCCGTTTTTTGGTATGTTTGGGGATGGAAAATACCCCGTTCAACCAATATACGCAGATGATGTAGCCAATATTTGCATAGATCAAGGCCAATTATCAGATAATGCTACGATAGACGCAGCCGGCCCTGAGACATTTGAATACAAAGAATTCTTACAGATTATGAGCGAATCTATGGGTTGTCGCAATATTTTCATTCCGATTCCAGATATACTTACTTTGTTAGTTGGTCAATTCATGGGCCTACTTTTGCAAGACATAGTTATCACAGAAGCTGAAATTAGAGGCCTTAGACAAGGATTGACAGCCTCATCAGAGAAACCACTAGGTACAACATCATTTCGAGATTGGGCCAAAGAGAATGGGGATGATTTAGGTAGAATATATCGAAATGATATTAAGACTAGGAAATATGTGAAATAAGAGATACTTCTATCTTTAGAACTTAGATTAAATCAACTTTTTAGTATCAGCGTAGTTAATTGGAGTAAATGCTGTTTAGGGAACATCCAAAATCGACATCTAGAGCAATGGCTGAAGATGCAGCACCTCTTGAAATGCCAAAGAGCGGAGGCGACGGAAAAACAGTAATAATAATTGGCGGAGGAATCAGCGGTTTATCTTCAGCAAAATATCTTTTACAGGCTGGATACAAAGTTAAGTTAATTGAAAAAAAGCACGTCGTGGGAGGCAACAACGATCCATATATTGAGGATGGAAATCATCATGCAACTATAGTTATCGTTACTTTTCCAATTCAGCAACCCCATTATTTGGACATGTGTAGAGAATACAACATCGAGCAAACACCTCACCAATTTGGTAAATTGCCAGGAGCCATAATTCTAGAGGATAAAACATTGCGAGTAGCCATGGGCGCAGGCTTCAAATCATTCATGAGATTCATATCTAAACAAACAACTTGGAGAGAATTATTCGATGGTTTGAAAATTCTCTTTCTATTCTATAAACATTTTAGATTACATCCAGAATCAAAGAAAAGTGTAAAAGATGTTTTAGGATCTTATCTAGTAAATTCATCAGTGTTTACACATTTTTTTATGCCTTGGATTGGAATTAACACATGGTGTAGATTTGACGATATAGACAGACAACCAGCACATGTTTTTGGTTCATTTATTTTTGAATATGCTTTAACTTCAACAATTAGAGATAATACAGCTGAGAAAGCAGAAAGAAATTGGTGTGTTTTAGATGGAAGATTAATTTACAAACTTGAAGAAGATCTCAAAACTCAAAAAAATTATGAACAATTTATTAATGAAAAAGTAGAAAAAATATCTAAAAATTCAGATGAGAAGTTATCTGTTATTACAAATCAAGGAAATACAATAATTGGAGATAAAATAATAGTTGCCACACAACCTTTCCAAGCATTACCCCTACTCAAAGACATTGGTCCAAAATCATTAAT
>CAZXZT010000177.1:0-1840 GCA_964645695.1 uncultured archaeon | reverse complement strand
TCAGGATGAAGTTGGCTATGGAAGAGGCAGATTGGATACAGTAACCAGGAACGAACTAGGATTGTCCATTGGTGATATCGTAGAGATACACGGCCGAAGAAGGGAGCCTACCGTTGCAATTGTCTGGCGTGCCAGAACAGAAGACGAAGGCAAAGGGATAATCAGAGTCGATGGATTAATTCGAAATAATGCCAAAGTCAATCTTGGAGACAAGGTTGAGGTAAAGAAGGCCACAGTCAAACCTGCCCAGAAAGTGGTTCTTGCTCCAATGATGGACCAATCAGGAAGAGTGCAATTCGGTCCTGGAATCGAAGAGGTTATCCTGAGAGGGCTCAATCGAAGGCCATTAACCAAAGGAGATGTGGTAATCGTCCCCGGTTTGACTCTGATGGGGGGGCGTTTGCCATTTGCAGTTACGGTTGTGCAACCCAAAGGCATCATTCAGATTCAGGCAGATACTGTTATTCAGGTTCACGAAGACCCAGTAAAGGAAGAAGAACTGACTACGACCGGAGTTGTTTACGAGGATATTGGAGGACTGAAAGAAGAAATAAAGAAAGTCCGGGAGATGATTGAATTGCCACTTAAACATCCTGAACTCTTCGATGCTCTTGGAATAGATCCTCCAAAAGGAGTTTTGCTGTACGGACCGCCGGGAACTGGTAAAACATTACTTGCTAAAGCAGTGGCTAATGAATCTGGGGCCAATTTCCTTTCAATTCAAGGTCCCGAGATAATGAATAAGTATTATGGTGAGTCTGAAGCCCATTTAAGGCAGAAATTCGAAGAAGCGGAAACAAATTCACCATCCATTATCTTCATAGATGAAATTGATTCCATCGCTTCCAAGCGTGACGAAACTCAGGGTGAAGTTGAAAGACGTGTAGTTGCCCAGCTTCTTACACTGATGGACGGTTTGCAGGCTCGAGGACAAGTGATTGTCATCGCTGCTACTAACAGACCAGATGCAATAGATCAGGCTCTTCGAAGACCCGGGAGATTCGATCGCGAGATTGAAATTGGAATACCTGACAGAGATGGGAGAAAAGAAGTCCTGCAAGTTCACACCCGAGGAATGCCTATCAAAAGAGACAAGGAAGGGCATTGGAAGGAATTGGAACACTTTGCAGAAATCACTCATGGATTTGTTGGTGCAGATCTAGCTGCCTTAGCTAGAGAAGCCGCAATGAGTGCTCTCCGAAGATACTTGCCTGAGATTGATCTAGATGAGCCGATTCCGCCTAAACTACTGCAAGAAATGAAAGTTACCAATGACGATTTTAAGGAAGCACTGAAAGATGTAGAACCGTCCGCTCTTAGAGAAGTTATGGTTGAAATTCCAAGAGTTGAATGGGATGAAGTGGGTGGACTAGAAGACGTCAAACAGCAACTCAAGGAGACTGTAGAATGGCCACTCACAAACCCTGAAGGTTTTGAGAGATTGGGAATTGAACCTCCGCGTGGTATGGTACTGTACGGACCTCCGGGAACTGGGAAAACCTTGATTGCAAAGGCTGTTGCAACTGAATCAGCTGCAAATTTTATTGCTATCAAGGGACCAGAGGTTATGTCCAAGTGGGTCGGAGAATCCGAGAAGAAACTGAGAGAGGTCTTCAGAAAGGCGAAACAGGTCTCTCCCTGTATAGTTTTCTTGGACGAACTGGATGCACTGGCTCCAACAAGAGGGACTAGTGGAGACAATAATGTGTCTGACAGACTTGTTGACCAATTATTGACCAGCATGGATGGTCTAGAGAAACTGGAAGGGGTCATAATCATTGGAGCAACTAACAGACCTGAGATTATAGATTCTGCCTTGCTTCGACCAGGAAGATTAGAC
>CAZXZT010000176.1:0-1862 GCA_964645695.1 uncultured archaeon | reverse complement strand
CATGTCCTTTCGTATACCTGTATATACACAAATTTCATCGGTTGAATGCTTCATAATAGATTCTTTGAAGTCATCAATTATATCATCCTTTTGTTCCTTGTCAAATAGATAAATCTCAACCAAGATGTCACATTTTGAAAGATATCGCTTCATTAAATCCAGAACCGAAGCCTCGCTCAGACCTCCTTTACTCACCCCCAATAGAGGAAAGGCAACTGAGGTTACATTCTTCTTTTTGTAAATTCTCACAAATTCCTGAAGCCCTTCTTCCAAATATCTGTATTCAGATGGATTACGCCATTTGTCCTTGCTTGGAAAACTTATGATTGTTTTGCTACCTGAGGCGTAATACATCCAAAGCTTGCCTATAGCAATATTACCTTTTTTGCATTGAATCTGGTATTCCTTAAACATTTCAGGATAACGAAATTTGTAATAAAGTGCAATGCCGGCACCCATCACACCTTCACAATTGACGGAATTCACTATGAATTGACATTTGGTTGTGAATAAATTGCCCCGTATTATCTTGCACCCTTCATTGTCTTCATCTATTTTCATATGATCGTCAAAGTACAGATCTGAACCGACTTCGAAAGAAATCTTGGAGTCTGGAAGATGATAAGCGAAATATTCACGCCATTTCTGATTGGGCAGAATAACCTTGGATATCATCTCGGGTTTGACATGGCCCTCAACTAGGACCTCGGCCATCTTTTTTCGGCGAATTATATGATTGGAGATCTTACTTCCATGTTCATTTAGCAATATCTCGTAATCCAGGAAATTGTGAGAAGCATCGACGGACTCGACAAATCTCCGAGCGTATAGAAATTTGGTCCTCTCCGACTGTGCGTTACCGTCTGTAATAAGTGTGTTTTCATCCCATAATACCTCAGAACTTATTTCTATCAGAGCCATATCTTCTAATTTATTCTTACGTCTGTACATCATGGGATTTTTTGGATTTATGAACAATCTGGCATAATCAAAGAGAAGTTTTCGGGTAAGAGGTACCAGCCAGTTTTGCCTTCTTCTAATGAAATCTCGATCCGCTAGTGTGTCAGCGAAGTCAACTTCCTCGGCAACCATATAGTTCCTGCAAAAAATTCCTTTTTCAATTATACTATGAACATTTTGGCAATCTGCCATGTGGTAAGGACTCATACTTTATCTGAAACAGGTTCGTAATGAATATAACAATATTGGTTTAAATCCGTCACACGCGTCTGACAGGATCTCCATACCAAGGACCTGCCTGGGGAGGTAGGAACTAATAAGAAATGAGATGGGTGGGGGATTGTGAAGGGAAGCAGATTTGTAAAAGAAAAGGATGATGGAACGAAGGATGTAGTTATTGTAAAATTGAAAGTTAAGGAGCTTGGAGCGCTTTTTGCGCTGCACGACGTTCTGCCTAGCTACATAGAAAATTACGAAAAGATGTACAGGAACAACGAGAAAAAGCAATTAATTATTGAAGGCTCGACAATAGCAGATGTTAGAAAAGGTATGAGGGTGTGGGGTAGAGGAATGTCTACCGGCGGTCATGGCGGATATCGATTTAATTATTCCGTTTCTTCCAAAAAAATTGACGCCTTGGAAGACGTGCGGAACAAAATGATTGTAGAGTATCAAGATCGCATAGAAGAATTGATTAAAGAGAATGAGGAATAAAAAAAGAAAATTAAGTAGAAAGCTTTTTTAATTTGAAATAACTGACTTGATTCTTGAGATTGAAATTACTGATAACTAAGAATGCTCTCGGAAGTCTTACCCATTTACCTAGGAGTAAAAACAGTAGTGAAGTTTTGCCTTCATACACCAGAGGAATTGTTAATTTCTTCTCTATGTTGCAAAGTGGT
>CAZXZT010000175.1:0-1891 GCA_964645695.1 uncultured archaeon | reverse complement strand
CTATATACTCATCAGATGTCTTATCGATATATTCTATCAAATCCGAGACGTGCGGGGATTCTAGTAAAATTTCGTTGGTGTCATTATCAATAATACGAAAAGGCATGGAATGCACAGCGCACTAATTTATTTATAATTTTCGAAATTGGAGCAACACTTTATGCTACCTTTCCAATAGGTGTCCGTGAAACAATATCTGGATTTAGTGAAAGAGGTTTTGGAACGGGGAACAAGGAAGGAAAACCGCACTGGCGTCGATACAATCTCGGCATTCAACATAAATTATTCCATAGATCTGAAGGATGGTTTTCCACTGCTGACCACCAAAGAAATCTCATGGAAGAACATAGTAGTGGAAAATCTATGGTTTTTGTCCGGAGACCTGCACATAGGTCTATTAAAAAAACACGGTTGCAAATTCTGGGATCACTGGGCTGATGATGACGGTTTTGTACCAAGCGCCTATGGCAATTTTTGGAGAAAATTTCCGGTACATGGAGAACCTGAATACAGCGATCAGGTGAAGTACGTTCTGGAAACCATAAGAAAAAATCCGAACAGCCGGAGAATGGTGATCTCTGCATGGGCTCCTGGAAATGCACAGACCAGCAAACTGCCACCCTGTCATCTTCTTTTCATATTCAATGTCCAGTACGACAAGGACGGCGAACCGAGACTTTGTGTTCATCTGACACAACGCAGTTGCGACGTTGCACTGGGAGTTCCTTACAACATCGCAGGCTACTCATTTCTACTTCATCTGTTTGCTCATCTTACCGGAATGAAACCGGGAATCTTCGGACACACTCTGGTTGATGCTCATATCTATACTAAAAAGACCGACGGATCCATGGAAGAGTACGACCACATTCCTGGGCTGAGGGAACAACTTGATCGCAATCCAGGGAAATTACCGAATTTAGTTGTGGATCAAAGCATAAAGACTTTAGATGATGTGATGGGTCTGCTTGACGCGGACACGGACACCATTCTGTCTAAATTCAAACTGGAAAATTACGAACCTCAGCCATTCATCCAATTCAAGGTCGCCGTATGAGGGGAATTTTAGTTGCAATATCTCCCGAAGGTGTTATCGGAAAAGACAATTCCATACCCTGGCATTATTCCGAAGACCTGAAAAGATTCAAGAGTCTGACACTGGACAAGACTGTGATTATGGGGCGCAGGACGTGGGAGTCGTTACCCGTAAAACCACTACCTGAGAGGAGAAATATCGTGATTACCAGATCGTCATTGGATGGTGTTGAGTGTTTTCAGAGTATGATGCCCTTAGAACGTGCAAAGGTGATGTGTGGTTTATCGGTGGGGCAATGATTTACCAAGAAGCCCTCGGAAAGGCAGATATAATCGATATGACATTAGTGCCTGATAATATTTCAGGAGAAGGTTGTATTGAATTTCCAGAGATAGGAAATGAATGGGTTGCCGGACCGGTAAAGGAATTGGAAACTGACGAGAATCTAAAGCACAAAATTTACACCCGTAGGGTGTAAACACACCTTTATATCGCAGTAGACTGGCCATTACTCTCTGGAGCTCCCATGTCACGCAAACTAACTGCTCTCCTGCTGGCCATACTGATGTTGCCTTTTTCCGCTATGAATACTGTAGCTGAGGGGGAACCGGATCTTTCAATAAATGAGATTAGTTTCAGTGATGATTCTCCTACTGGTGGCGATATTGTAACGATAACTGCTGAAGTTGCCAATGACGGAGGTTCCAGCGGTCTGGTGAGTGTCACAACTAATGTGAGTTTCTACTGGGATGATGAATACCTTGGAAAGGACACCATTACAATCCCTGGAAGCAGTGCTACTGATGCAGAGATGGACTGGGAAGCTGTCGGTGGTACGCATACCATAAAAGTGAT
>CAZXZT010000174.1:0-1894 GCA_964645695.1 uncultured archaeon | reverse complement strand
AATGCAATCCCAAGAGAGGCCTTTGCCACTGTCTTAATCAGTCCAGAGGCCATGGCTGATGCCCAAATAATCGTCTCGAAACGGGAACAGGGATTGAACAAAGAATTCGGATCAAAGGAAAAAAATCTGAAAATTAGTTTTGCTGGTTTAGATGATTCACCTGACAAAACACTTACCAAGGATAGCCAAGTCGCACTTGTAGGACTCCTGAGAACTATACCACACGGGGTGCTAAAATATTCTCACGATGTGGAAGGACTCGTAGAAACCTCGAACAATTTAGCTGCTGTCAAGTGCGATGGTGGAGACTACAATATTGTATCATCCACGAGATCATCAATATCTGATGCTCTCGAACTACAGAGAGAAAGGATTGCACTAATGTCCAAAGCATATGGTGCCAAAGTCGTGCAAGATGAGGCCTATCCAGGGTGGGCACCCGACCTGAATTCTTCAATCTTAGAAACAACCTCTAAGATTTATGCAGAAATGCTTGATGGAGAACCAACTGTTTGTGCGATTCATGCAGGACTGGAATGTGGTGTAATCGGTGAAAAAGTAAATGGAATGGACATGATATCATTTGGACCAACAATAAAAGGTCCACATTCACCTGATGAAAGAGTTGATATCCCATCTGTAAAAAAATTCTGGGATTTGCTACTGAAAATTTTAGAAGAACTCGCCGAGAAATAGAAGTGATAAGTAATCTCAAGGCGAAGCTGGGTGGTGAATTGCCAGGAATCAAAGTCTGGGCCAGAATGGCGGTAAAGTCTGCCAGCGGTGAAAATGTGGAAAGCGAGAGTTTGCAACTTCTTAATGACTGGCTGTCAAAGGAAAAACTGGATTCGCTTAAACAGGCTGCAGTTCTGATAGGACTGTTTGAAAAAGATGGTGAAATATGTTTCCCTCTAATAAAGAGGCCTGAAAGCGAGAAAAACCATCCAGGTCAAATAGCCCTACCAGGCGGAGCAAAGGAAGAAAACGAAGATTTGAAAGAAACCGCTCTAAGGGAAGCCCATGAAGAAATGGGCATAGAACCGGACGACGTTCAGATTATTGGGAAATTGACGCCATTGCCTGTGCCAGTCTCAGGGTATCTGATTCATCCCTATGTTGGAATCATAAAAAAAGAGCCGGAGTGGATAATAAATGAGGAAGAAGTGGCAGACTTCTTTGTATTGAAATTATCGGAACTTTTAGAATCGGACAACGGCTACTCCGAAAAATGGACCTTGTGTGGTTTCGAGGTGGATGTTCCAATCTTTAAGGTCATGAATCAGACTGTCTGGGGAGCTACCGCCTCAGTTCTAAGTGAATTTGTAGAATTAGCTAAATAGGGAATTCAGAGGAGATACCAGATACTGGGAGAACAGGTCTCCAAATAAAGCAGACAAGAAGAATGACAATGCTAGAGGTATGATATACGGAATCTTGAAGGTAATCCAGGGATTATCAATACCTGACTCTTCAAGCTTGTCCCACTGGGCATCCGAATCATCCTTGTGTTTGACGAAGGCAATCATTACCAATTTACCACCTACCACCTGTTGCATGGGCCAGACAAAACTTTTACGGGCTTTACCAATGTTCATTTTAGTACCGAAAAACATCTGGAAATATGGCTTCTCAAGATTTCCCTTGTAAAGATTGTAGACTCCTAGAGACAAAGGAATGAAGAGATAAAGCAGAAGAGAATTCATGAACACCACAAAAGGATACGGAAATCCGCGTGTCTCAAAGGCAGTGAAAGTATCACTACCAAAGGATAACGTGAATGGCGCCACAAGACCTATCGTCATTATTGCCTTGACATCGGCCCCTCCAATAGTGGGACCGAAATAGAACCAGGCGTACATCAACAGAATCAAAATGGAAATAGAAACAACATCCA
>CAZXZT010000173.1:0-1895 GCA_964645695.1 uncultured archaeon | reverse complement strand
GAGGGGAGATGGTGGAATCCTTGTTAACAGTGAAGGCGAACGATTCATGTTCAACTACATACCAGATGTCTTCGCTGCTGAAACTGCTAAGTCTGAGGAGGAAGCAAATTCCTGGCTTGAGGGTGAAGAGGGTGCTATGAGACCTCCTGAACTTCTTACCAGAGATGTTGTAGCAAGAGCCATAATGACTGAAGTAAAAGAGGGGAGAGGATCACCCCATGGCGGGGCATTCCTGGATATTGCATCTAGACAATCTCCTGACTATATCAGACGGAAATTGCCTTCGATGTATCATCAATTCAAAGAATTGGCCACTTTAGATATAACCAAAGAACCAATGGAAGTCGGTCCAACAACTCATTACATGATGGGTGGGATCAAGGTTGAGGCTAACACAGCTACATCTACGGTTCCAGGACTGTATGCTGCTGGAGAAGCGGCTGCTGGAATGCATGGAGCTAACAGACTTGGAGGGAATTCACTTTCGGATCTCCTAGTCTTTGGTAAAATAGCGGGACAATGTGCTGCCAACTTTGTGCAGGAGAATTCCAAAATTTCGCCACATGGAAAAGATATTGAAAAGAGTATTACAAAAACGTTAGAACCATTTGAACCTGGGTATCGTCCCGAACGAAGAATGCCAAACTACCCCGCAGGGCCACGCAAATCCATTCATGAGTTAGGTAAAAAAGATGGTGATGAGAATCCCTACCAGATTCATCAGGAACTTCAAGAAATAATGGAATCCCATGCAGGCATTGTAAGAACTGGAGAGGAACTTGAGAAAGGAATACGTAAATTAGAGGAACTTGAGAAAAGACTTCCAAAAATGCGCGCTAAGGGAGAAAGAAAATACAATCCTGGATGGCATCTTTGTCTTGATCTACAAAATATGATCATAACTTCTCTAGCTCTTTCAAGAGCTGCGTTAGAGAGGTACGAGTGGCGGGGAGCCCATACACGTCTTGATTATCCAGATTACGATGATGAATTGGGTAAAGTGAATATGATTGTACGACCTGGTCCTGGAGGGATGTCTGTGGTCAGATCTCCACTACTTAAGATGCCGACTGAACTCAAAGAATATGTTCTAAAAGAGGCCATATGAAAAGAAAAATAAGATTACAGAGAGGGGAGCCAGACAACCTCCGATTGGATGATTTTAAGGTCGAAGTCGAAACCGGAATGGTGGTCTTGGACGCGATCCATCTTATTCAAGCTACTGAAGCGCCAGATCTGGCTGTAAGATGGAATTGCAAGGCTGGAAAATGTGGTTCCTGTTCTGCCGAAGTTAATGGTGAACCAAAATTGACTTGCATGACCAGATTGTCAGATTATCCTGAGGATCAGACTCTGACCGTCCAACCAATGAAAACATTCCCTCTAATCAAGGATCTGGTTACTGATGTTTCATGGAATTACGAAGTTAACAAGCAGATAATGCCCTATCAACACACTGAAGAAACTGGAGATCCGATAATGTTTCAAGGCGAGGTGGACAGAGTTCAAGAATTCAGAAAATGTATCGAGTGTTTCCTTTGCCAGGACGTGTGTCATGTTCTAAGGTCCCATAATATGAAAGATGAATTTGCAGGTCCCCGCTTTATGATAAGGACCGCAGGGCTCGAGATGCATCCTCTGGATCAAGGCGAACGGGTAGAACATCTTCGAGAGGAACACGGTATTGGGCTCTGTAACATAACAAAATGTTGTACTTACGCTTGCCCCGAACATATTGAAATAACTGATAATGCAATAATCCCAATGAAAGAAAGGGTGGTCGATGAATACTATGATCCCTTGAAATGGTTGTGGAATGCGGTTACTGGCAAGTAACTAAACATAGGAATAACGAAAAAGAGTTGCCGCTCAACCGACGGGTTGGGAGGTGGGAG
>CAZXZT010000172.1:0-1936 GCA_964645695.1 uncultured archaeon | reverse complement strand
CTTCTAATTTTGTAGAAGATTCTTCTCCTTTACAGCAATTACCTGAGTATGGTGGAGCTAGAGCTCCATTAGAGCCAAGCGATCCTATGATGGTCAAGGATATCAAAGAAGGCACTAGTAGTGGGGTGGTATATGCGAAATTCACTGGAATTGGCGACATAATATACTTTCAGGCAGATGATGGTAACGGTTATGGACGAGAGCTGTGGAGAAGTGATGGCACGGAAGCTGGAACTTACATGGTCAAAGATATCAATCCAGGCACTAACCATGGTAGCATAACGAGGTTGAATGCAATTGGCGATATCCTTTATTTCAGCGCATGGACTGAAAACAGCGGAGGAGAACTATGGCGTAGCGACGGCACGGAAGCTGGAACTTACATGGTTAAAGAAATCAATCCAGGAAGTAATTCTTCTCAGCCTTTGCAGTATGGCTATTCAACAGCTTCGTGCCATTCACAGTCCCTCTGTGGTGCTGTGTCGCAATCTTCAGGTTCTTTGATATTTTTCACAGCTAATGATGGTGAACACGGACATGAATTGTGGGCCACCAATGGGACTGAGGAGGGCACTTACATGGTCAAGGATATCAAAGTCGGCGATGATAATGCAGATATAAATTCTCTCACAATGTTGGGAGATACAGTTTTCTTTGAGGCATGGGACCCTACTACAGGATCTAGCAGAGATAGAGCTCTGTGGAAGAGTGATGGAACTGAAGAAGGGACAGTAATAGTAAAGGAGGATATGTACTTTGTACAGCCTGAACGGTTAGGCGGCATAATTGTGTTTTCGTTTAGTTCGGAAATGTGGAGGACGGACGGTACTACTGAAGGTACGTTCAAGTTTACAGATAAGGTTGAATACCCAATGGGCTGCAATCTTGGTTGCTCCACAATAATGGGCAATATGATGTATTTCCAGGGAGATGATGGGGGAAATAGTGCCGGTACGTATGGCAGGGAACTATGGAAGACCAATGGCACTGACGAAGGCACGGTCTTCGTCGCTGACCTTAATCCTGGTTACGGTGCGAACAGAAACGGAGATCCTTGGATGTTCGTCACAGCAGGCGATAAGATATTTTTCCGGGCTGACGACGGCTCTAATACTTATGTTCACGTATCTGATGGTACAACAAATGGAACAATGAAGGTAGGGGGTGGAGATAATGCACCTAGGTATCTGAAGGATCCAGACACGCCTTACGCACCTACCAATCCATACAATGGTTTCCGAGTAGTAGGATCGAATCTTTATCTTGAATCTAACGGAAATCCTGACGATTGTTGTACCAGAAATCTCTGGAGGACAGACGGCACAGATAATGGCACTCACATGTTTGATTTTGGTCATGATTACAGTACCAATTTTCAATATTTTGGAGTAGCAGGCGACACACTCTATTTTGCTGGCCATACCTATGATGGACCTTATGCCGATACGGGCACAGAGATATGGAAAATTGACAACGCGGGAGCGACTAATAAGTTCACATTAACCAAAGATGAAGTGATGAATCCGATTGTTTTGGATTATAGCGGAGAAGGTACGCCAACTTGGGAGGTTTATCCTGACTTGCCTGCTGGTTTGTCTTTTAATTCAGAAAACGGAATAATAACAGGAACACCGCCTGAATTATCTGACTTGACATCTTACACAGTTTATGCCAATGCAAGTGTTACAAGTACGCCCCCAGATTCTATTCTCTATTATAATGTAGGAGATGATGATGATGATGACGGGTATTGGGAGGATATACATGGTAATACTGGTTACGACATCGCAATTTCCAATCTAGATAGAGTAGAGACAACAGGAAATACTGATTTGACACATGCTTACCGCTTTGATTCTTCCAGTGATTCAGCGGTTATGGGCAATAATTTTCAAGATTGGTCAGGCGATTTGACAGACGATTCAATATCGATTGA
>CAZXZT010000171.1:0-1997 GCA_964645695.1 uncultured archaeon | reverse complement strand
CATCCCTTCCTTCAGAAAGGGGTAGGCATACTCAGCATACACCCAGAAAGTATCAAAAGATATGGCCGTATCCAGGACCGTAGGATCAAGCCCCTCCCTGTCGGTGTACAGCGCAATGCCTTCTTCACCTACGATAAAACCGTTAAACCCGTTAGCAAAGCTGACACCCGTAAAGTCAACACCTTCTGTCTGCGGTTGTGACTGATTGTAGAATGAATTGCCGCCATCCTCTGACAAGGCAATGTAGTTCTCATCGCCAACAACCCAGAACTTAAAACGCGAAGAACCGCTTATTGACCTTATGGTCTCAGTTGTACCTGTCGGATGCTCAGATTCATCCGAAGGTACTCTCCAGACGAAACCTATCCCTGTTGATCCAGTACCACTACTCTGTATGAGTGTCCCATTCTCGCCTACGACCAGGATGCTCGTAGGATTTCCTTCCCATCCGAAGAAAAGCAGATCATAGAATGAAAAATCCTTGAACTCATCAGGCGGATCCCTGACTTCCCAACTCAGACCACCATCGGTTGTAGCTATTATCAGACCATCGGCGCCTACAGCAAAACCCTTGTCGTTATCAATAAAATCAATCGCATAAATGTTGACATCGGTTCCGGTACCATTGGACAGATCACTCCAAGAATTATTGCTCCATTTCCAGATCTCTCCACCTGTTCCGGAAACAAATATCGTAGAATTCGAAAGCGATTCAAAATGAGGAACGGACAAATCATGCAGATTTCCAGCCCCCTCTATTGAATTGTCAGTCCACGAATCTTCGTCCCTGACTAAAACCGTGCCAGAATCGCCAACGGCAACGGCCTGTTCATTAAACTCAATTGAATTCAGATCTTGTACCACACCCGAATCCAGCTCGGACCAATTTGCACCCGAATTCTCAGTGAGATACATCTTTCCGCTATCGCCAACCGCAATAGCTGAAGTTGAATTCAGAGCGATTACATCATTCAGATCGAACTCCGTAGAGACTGTTGCCAAGTCCCAACCCGTATCTTTCTCTTCCTCGGAAGGAGAAGCGGGAATCAGTAGAAGGAGGACAAAAGACAACGATAAAACTGCCAACCAGCGTCTTCTTCGAAAGTGATTATCGAAAGAGAACTTACCGAATGACATAATGGGAAATGCATAGACTCCGTTTTAAAAAACATAGTTAGACCACTATATATTATATAGAGCAATTCATCGAACCCCGAGGCAAAACATGAAATTTAGCCAAATAATGAGTGTGGTTCTGGTTGCATGTTTATTGGTGACTTCGGTACCAGTAAGTGCAGATCATGGAGAAGAACGATACTACAGACTAGGTGTACAATCAGGAACAACTTCTGACTTGTACATAGCAGATGAACTACCCAATGCAGTGGCAAGCGGATTCGATACGATCGATCTGGCAATCAATGCATTGAATATAGGCGATGTGGACTTTGTTCTTGGAGACCTGCCCACCCTGAAATACTATGAAGCCGACTCTGATGTCCTGTATGTTGCAGGAAGCTTCGGAGCTGAGGACTTTGGTATCGGTGTGGCACCAGGAGAACAAGATCTTCTGGCTGCAATAGATGTCGCTCTTACAGAGATAATTGATTCCGGTCAGTACGACGTTATCTTTGCAGACACTTTCGGTGACGAAATTGTCGTCCTTACCGATGACACCACTTCAGATACTGCAACCACGTATCCTGCAAGTCCAACCGGCACTCTAGCATCCGTATTGAATTCAGAAGAACTGGTGTTCGGTACTGATCCGTACTACCCGCCATTTGAGAGCTATAACGATGCTGATGTTGTAGTAGGCTTTGACGCTGATATAGCTGAGGCCATAGGTGCTAGGATAGCTACTTTCTACGATCAGGATTTGGACGTTGTCATGCATGAAAAGACATGGGACACGCTTCTGGCCTTCCCCTATGATGACTACGATGCAACCCTGTCGGCCATGACCAAAACTGCCCAGAGAGCCGAGAACACCGATT
>CAZXZT010000170.1:0-1999 GCA_964645695.1 uncultured archaeon | reverse complement strand
GTGACATTTCCGGACGCACTCAATAGGGCATCACGGACGGTGGTCACAGGAGAGGGTGGCAGTTCACCGTCGAGGTTCAAGCACGTTGTGAAGTTCAAACCCACGAAGGGGCAAGTAGGTAGGCTAGGTTTGACGGACGCTAAGTGCGACGAGGTGAGGAGTAAGTTGAATCTGGGCAAGACACAGTGGTTGAGGAGACTCACACCAGTCGAGTTGGAGCGCCTGAACGGGTTCCCTGACAATCACACGGAATTGGCGACTGACGGCAGAAGGGCATTCTTCATGGGCAACGCACTGGTGTGTGGGGTAGTTGCTAGGATTGCAAAATTCTTGGATTAAGTCATATTCTTCTTGAGTATCGACTTCACGAAACTATCATTCAGCCAGAGCGCCATCTTTGTGCAGGTGTTGCCATTTCCATCTAGTTCTGTAACCGTTCCATCCATACCGCATGGACGCATGTGTAGGTATTTGGTTTCCTTCTTTTTCGGCAAGCAGTGGACGTTTTTATTGCCCTTAACTACACGTTCTGCTTTTCCGTCCCTAATTGCTTCTATGAATAGTTCCCATTCCTCTCTGATTCCCTTCAATTCCAAATTCGATGGTTTGTAGAATATAGGTTCCAAGAATACTGAGGCAGGGAGAGGTTTTCTCTTGTTTAGTGGAATCATTAGCATATCACTGATATTCCTCAGCAGGGTGCTGGAATACCAACTCTCCTCAGCTAATTCTGCTAGTGGAACATGTGGAAGTCGGAGGCCTCCCTCCGTGGGCTTCAGCTCGTCATTGACGGAGAAAACCTTGAGGAGTTTGCCGCTGATGTACCTAGTTCTGGCACCCCCCCGTTTACCCAAGCCCCCGGGTCGTCCGTGCAGTACCTTGGTCGCAACAATACGATTTACGTCCTTGCTCCCAAGTTTAGATTGCCCTATTCTATCTGCTACTTGAAATGTCGATTGTCCTGTGAGGTTGGAAAGAATGTATTTCCGCAGTTTTTCATCGGAGTCAACCGAGCCCTTGCTTCGCTTATCTGAACGAAGAATGAAGTCTACACCATCGATTTCCATTCTCTTTCGGATGTAATTGGCTTTCAGTGCCCATGTCCTAGGCTTTGCTGGTATTGCGCCTTTACCCCCCGATCTCCTCATATCCTTATTGCTTGATTTCGTTCTTGCTGAAAGCATATCAGTTTGTTTTTCAGAAAGTTCTGATGCTTTGCCGCTACGAATCTTATCCAAAATGGATTGGTAATCTTGCCTAACAACGTCGAAAATAAAATTCTCAATATTCCAAATGCCGATACCCAGGATTCGCCCAGATTGCCTGTTCTCCTTGAGATACCGATAATATACAACCAGAGTCCAACGGTCTTTCCTAAACAAAACGCTATCCTCAATTCTCTGAGGATTTTCTGCATCGTGAATTTCTTGAAAATTTATCATTGCCAAGGATTGTGGCCATTTCACCTGGTTTCCCCCCTCAGAATAGATGTCCAATGGTATTACCTTAATCTCCAATCCAGTGTGGTCCAATTCAGGGTGAGGTACTAGAGGCAGGTCTGGTGCGGATTCGTTGTCGTCATCGGAGAACCAGCGATGTATCACATTCCCTGCCCAGCCAGTGCCCGGCTTGGTGTTCCAAGTTGTCTTACCACTAATCTCAATATCGATGTCACCCAAGTTCATCCCCTCCATTTCCTTGGCTCTGGAAATGATAGAGGAAAAGTCGGAGGGGTCAAATTGCCTCTTGTCGTCCCAAGCCATTATTCCACGACCGATTCAATTCGGATACTGATTGATGATTGCCTGAACTTCCTCAATCCTGTCAAGGAGGCTCTGATTGGGGGAATTGTGCCGGTTGACGACGTTCCAGTGAGCCTGTAGGAGCTCCATCTCCAAGTCAGGTCGGTAGGCCCGTCGAGCTATCTCTAAACCCTGCTCCAGATTCTCCGTGGCGAGAGCCCCGTTCTGCCGCTGCAGGATTCTGATGTGCGCGATGT
>CAZXZT010000169.1:0-2017 GCA_964645695.1 uncultured archaeon | reverse complement strand
CCTGGGGCCCTCATTCTGAGAATCGTTGTAAGGAAGTTAATCGCCGTCAAAGTTGAAGAAGCTCCAAGCATTATCTGTCCAGCTACCCAGAAATCAGTACCGGGTACCGTAGAGGACTCGGCCGTGGCGTATGGCACGTAGCCGGTCCATCCAACATCTCCCGCTCCACCTGTAAAATATCCCATGTATATCACGATACCACCAGTTGGTAACAACCAGTAGCTCATGGCATTCAATCTTGGGAATGCCAGATCTCTGCAACCAATTTGCAAAGGAATCAGATAATTTGCAAATCCAAAGATGATGGGCATGGCGGCCATGAATATCATGGTGGTTCCATGCATGGTGAAGGTGGAATTGTATTCTTGGTAGGTCAGAAAATCTCCATCCAGACGCGGTTCGAACAACTGCCATCGGATCATCAGGCCCAGTACGCCTGCAACGAAGAACCAGACAAATCCTGTGCCAATGTACAGGATTCCAATGTACTTGTGATCGGTGGTAGTCAGCCACGGATAGAGGCATTTCCAGTAATCTTTGAGCACCTCTTCAAACGACTGTTCCTTGGTAACCATTCTATTGCCAATGACCACGACACCGAGAGTTACTGCAACGATTGTGAAGGCATAGATTATCTTCTGCGGGGTCGATAATTCACCGTGATCTTCATCTGCCACAGCAACAGCGTTAATCCCTCTGAGACTAAACGTAGCTGAATTCCAGCGGTCTTCGTTGCTCGCTTCCCCATCTCCGTTAACGGAGTTCCCATAAGCAGTGAAGGTCACTATCACAGCATCGCTTTCTGGCGCAGCCCATGTGAAGTTCCATGCTCTGTAGTCATTGCCTTCTGCTGTATGAGTTAAATGTGATTCTCCGGACGGTTTCTGTACGCGCGTGTCATTTTCAATCGGAGATAGGGTGCCGTGCGAGGCCTTGATGAAAAATCCGCCTAGATTCTCACCTTCCGCCGCATCATCGGGTCCGCCACTAAAATTCAATGCGAGCGTATAGGTTTCTCCAGCAGTAAAATTATCCGGAAGCACTAGCGTAATCATGACATCTGGCGTTGCGTCAGCAGTATGGCAAGTACAACCTTCGTTCGCCTCAACCAGAGATGTAGTACTGTCATTGATACCGCTCGATACGCTGTCGCCGGTCGGGAAAGCCGTCGCAGCGAACAGGATAGAAAACAGAAGGCCAGCACTCAGAATCTTCAGTGTTCTACGGTTCATGGAACCACCGTGATGTACAGCTTTGCAAGCATATTGGAGTGGCTGTCACCACAATACTCTGCGCAATAGATACTGTATTCTCCAGGACTGACATCACTGGTGTCAACCCATGCCAATGTCTGTATCCCGGGCACAGCATCCTGTTTCACCCCAATCTCAACTATGTAGAATGCGTGCAGGACATCCAGGGCATTGATATTGAAACGTACTATACTCCCATGGGGAATCTCCAGACAGTTGATATTAGTGGAACATTTATCGAAGTTTGGAGGCACAACATAATCATCCTCGTAACTGAACGACCAGTACCATTGTCCTGCGACGACCTCGATAACCAGGTCAGTTTCTTCTTCATCTGGAACATCCCACAGGTAATTCAGAGGCGCCAGAGAAATGTAGGTCAGCCAGATGACCAGAATCAGAGGCGCAATGGTCCATGCCAGTTCAATTGACACATTTCCCCTTTCATGAGGGAAAAAACCAGCCTTCAGAGCATCCTTGTGTTCAGGATCGCCTTCTTTGTGTTTGAACATGATGAGGTTGTATCCCATCCAGATGAATACCAGCAGTCCTACGATTATGGACCAGATCATCATTTGCCAAGTTATGCCTGCATAGCCCGGACTGGTGCCTCCAAAGTCGTGCCAGATGCTGGGATTTTCAGGAAAAATAATATCCTCAAGTAGTGACATTTTGTTACTCCAAGAAAGTACGGTATTTTCTGCATTTAAGACGGGTTTATAAAGATACAATCCATCGGATTTTTTACGATAAGAATTGACTTA
>CAZXZT010000168.1:0-2073 GCA_964645695.1 uncultured archaeon | reverse complement strand
CCCTTGCCGACAGCGAGGTTTATACAAATATTTGCCTGTATGCCTATAGGTTCTGCTCTCAAACCACCACGTTCAGGTCTGTCGCCAGTGGCAGCCACGCAATAAACGATCATGTCATTTTCTAAGTCTGAGTTTTCTGCTGTGTACCTGAGGGTAATCTGAATTCTTGGTTTCATGGCGTCTAGATCGACTTCCGGTTTTGTTAGCCAAGTAACGTATAGCATTGGATGATCAGCTAAATTTTGTCCGACCCCTTCTAGGTGCTTGATGGTGCTAATTCCATGCTCAGCAAGATGAGACGAGTTTCCAATTCCTGAAAGCATTAGTATTTGTGGGGATGCAATAGCCCCGGCACTCAGGATTATTTCAGATCCTTCAATAACAAATGTCTCTTCTTCGGATACAACTTCAACACCTGTGGCTTCAGGATTATTTCCGGTAGTGTCAAATAAAATTCTCTTCACTGATACGTCCGGTCTAATGGTGAGATTAAGTCTATGTCTTGAAAGACCAAGGTACCCGATAGCAGTTGACCATCTGATACCGTTCGGGTTGTTCAAAGGTAAAGGTCCAACACCAGTACTTCCTGGGGCATTTGCGTCCTCGCAGTACGGATATCCGGCCTCAAGAATAGCTTTTTCGAACGCCTGAGTAGCTGGCAGCCAGGTGTCCCTAGGAAACCTGTGGCAAATTATGGGTCCGTCTGCTCCATGAAAATCTCCAGGGTCATCTTGATAAGTAGTGTCAGTCTCAACTCTATTGAAATAGGGAACAAGCTGCTGGTAGCTCCATTCTTCATTTCCCATTTCTGCCCAACTATCGTAGTCTTGAGGTATTCCACGAAGAAATATTTGTCCGTTTATCGCACTTGATCCCCCAGTCACTTTTCCTCTAGGGACCAGTATCTCGGCATCATCAGTTCCTCTTGCAGTAAATTGCCAATTATGCTGACTAGTGGTTATCTCAGTTCCCGTAGCGTAGCCAAATTTAACTTCCTCGGGGAGGTTGTCCATTTCAGGATAATCAGGGCCTGCTTCCAGTAGCAATACTGATTTGTTTGGATCTTCAGATAATCGAGTCGCCAATATTGATCCAGCGGAACCAGCTCCGATAATAATATGGTCGTATTTCAATTGGAATTCTCCCTGTTAATATTTTTCAAGAAAGCCAACCGCATAATATATAGGTAATTAACTGCCGGTCAAACATATTTACACATGCTAAGTGAAACACATTTTGAAAGTACCTAAAATCGTTCATGAAAAATATCTATACGGCACATTTGATTCTCGGCCTAATCGGTTTATAGCGAGATGTGCCGTGCCTGAAGTAGGTATAGTAGAAGCTTTTATGCCTAATCCTGGACGGCTAAATGAACTACTTATTACGGGTAGTAAATTGTTGTTAGAAAAGGCTAATGCCTCCGTTCAAAGGAAGACAGAATATACAGTTTGCGGTGTATATAGGGATGACTATCTGATTGGCTTAAACACATTGAGAACTAATGACATTGCTGAATTTGTGTTGAAACGTCGTTTAATACCTGACTTGAAACATGTCAGGTTGCTAAGACGTGAAGTTCCGCATAATAGATCTAGATTTGATTTTGGTGTTCTAGTAAACGGAAGGAACACTTTTCTTGAGGTTAAGTCTGTCACTTTGTCTGGTAACAAGATCGCAATGTTTCCAGATGCGATTACAGAAAGAGGTACAAGACATTTGAATGAGTTGCAGGAGTACTCAATTCGGACGGATGTAGAGACGATAGTATTGTTCATTGTCCAGGGGCAAGATATAGATTATTTCATGCCTGATTTCCATACCGATTTAAAGTTTGCTCAAACAATGTTAGAAGTTCGTGCAAATGTAAAATTTGTGCCTGTTCATGTTCAGTGGAACTCTGACCTCTCTCTTTCATCGAGTACAAAAATGTTAAATATACCTTGGGATTATGTAGAGATGATGTCAAAAGATAGAGGCGCATATATTCTCACTTTTGACATTGATAGAGATGCTTGGGTCAATGTTGGAGCTCTGGGAGAAGTATTTTTTCAGAGAGGAAGTTATATGTAT
>CAZXZT010000167.1:0-2113 GCA_964645695.1 uncultured archaeon | reverse complement strand
AGCATACTTCGGAGAATACACAGAAGCGACAGGTGATGAAGATACAAAAAAATTCTCATTCTTCTCCAAGGAATGTCCTGCAAAGGTAAGGAAGTGGTTTCAGGACAGTAATTCAAACAAAGAGAATTACTTCGAGTACATTCAATCTGGTAGAATTCCATCTGTAGCCCTAAGCGGCGGTCTCAGCGATTTCTCAAAGTTCGTGGAAAACGAGGAGATAATGGATTCTTTCAAGGAAAACGAAGAACTGACCGTATTGGATGGTTGTGATCTGTTAGTTGAGATGGATTTGTTAGCTTCTTTCAAGTGGATGAAACACCTTACGAGTTATACGAGCGATATATACAAACTGATGGATCCAAAATACCAGTCGATGCTGAAAGATGATACCAATCTGAAAACCAACATCAAGGCACTCAAGGTAGCTCTGAACAATATCATAGAACTCGTCGATGGTGATGAATAGGGGAATCCTCCCGTGGAACCTAACGAACCTGATTGGCTCCCGATCTGGTTTTCCATAAAGAACGGCGAGAGAGTTGCAAAGGAATTCGCGGGATTGAAAACTCAAGATCTGGCTGATGAGACTATTGATACAGCAAACCTCCCGCATAGGATAATTGCAAGACACGGAGTAGGCCGTAGAGATACAAGATATCCAATAAAGAAATTCATGGTCGGAAATAGAGCAGTTAGTCAACATCCAGATGTACTAATTGACACGCTCTTGCGTATATTTGAATCAATAAGCGATTATGCTTTCGAAATAATTTCCACCTCTGTAATTGCCGAAGAGTATGGAGGAATACCCCAATTGACGCCCAAGACGCGTGATGGGGGTTTGGATGGGATCGTACGCTTCAAAGATTCATCAAAATCGGACATTCTAATTCAGTCTAAGCAATGGGCAACACCCATAGGTCCAGATGACCTAGACAAATTCTTACTTGATGCAGAGATCTACTCAGAGGATCAATTCGGCCATGACGGGGAGGCGACGGACTTTCAATTAATTTTCGTCAGCATAATGGGATTCACTAACAAAGCAAAGAAGTACGAGCAATCCACAGATCTAATTCTCATTGACGGAGAGGATCTTGCTCAAATGACTATCAATAATAAGGTAGGAATCGAAGAGTTATCGATTCCGGTTTTGGATGAAATTTTCTGGAGAGATTTAGGTGAGCAATGACACAAATTCGCTAATGTCGCACCAGACAATTCATCTCAATAAATTGGAAAATACTCCATTCAGCGGACTTGGTGTATTCGATGATGTCGGTACTGGAAAGACAATTTCCACACTGAATGTAGTAAATCATAATCTATCAAAATCTGAATCACCAATCCTACTTTTGGTACCCCCATCAATAATTGATAAATGGGCCCAGGAATGCCGGAAATGGTGTGGGAAACGGGTCAACGTTGCTAGATATGCAAAAGGAGATTTGACCCTTGTAAGTGGAATTAATATTCTGTCCCATGGGAGATGCAGGGGTAAGGTCCCCAGAACACTCCCAAAGATCGGTCTGCTAGTAATTGACGAAGCCCACCATTTTAGGAACGAAACTACTCAGTCATCTAAGATCGTCCGTCAGTTCTGCAAATCTTCCGAGCGAAGATTGATCCTAACTGCGACACCCATTCAAAATAGTCGAAACGACTTAGTCACTATTACCAATCTAATTCTTCCATCACTTACTCGGGAAGTCGTACAGGCAATAATCTCACAAGGAATGGGAATGAATGACAGTTCATTATTTCGTCCAATCATGACCAGATGTACTCCATCTACGAATAACGCCAACAGAGTCGTAAAGGAACACCTGGTAGAAATGTCTGAATCCGAGAGAACATTCCTATTCGAGATTTTCAAGACTAATAGGGAGAGTAATACGACCACCTTCTCTGAAATTTCGAAGATGAAGATGGCCGCATCTAGCATATCAACACTGCAAGATTTCACAGGCCATAATCTCGAAATTCCAGATAGTAAAGTGGCATATACATCCTCTTTGGTGAACAATATTTGCGACGATGGGAAAAAAGCCATCGTTTTCAGTGAGTTCATCAATACTGCCAAAGAAATATCATCCTTGCTTGATACGAATCT
>CAZXZT010000166.1:0-2128 GCA_964645695.1 uncultured archaeon | reverse complement strand
GTAGTGGAGTTTTTTGCTTCAGATCATCCTGAGATGGAAGCCTACAAATGTGACAATCCCAACTGTGACCGTATACATTACCGACCGGTGTCCGATAATAATTAGTTCAGACATCAGAGATTATATATAGGGGATAAAAGCATTCACCATTTAGACTGCTTTCCATAGAATCTGTCTCATGTTGTTATGACCCGCAATTAGAATTCTATTGCTTTTCATCAAATCCAGTATTAAGATATATATGTGTATTAATTGAATTTTATAAAAGGAGGCCTTCCTATGAATCAGCCAAATGTCAAAACATACATGACGACCCGTCTTATAACTTTGAGGAAGGATATGGATGTATACTTCGCTATCGGCCTGTTATTAAAAAATAATATTTCCGGTGCACCTGTCATCGATCATAATAATAATTTATGCGGTATTCTTTCTGAAAAAGACTGCCTGCGTATTTTTGCTAATGGTTCTTTTTATGATATGCCTGGAGGATCCGTATCTCAGTTTATGACTAATGTGGTGTTAACTGTAGAACCCAATTCAGATTTATTTTCAGTAGCAGATAAATTCTTAAAACATAATTTCCGCCGTATGCCCGTAGTGCAAGGGAAGAAACTGGTAGGACAAATCAGCCGAAGGGATGTGCTCCGGGCTATTCAGGATACCACAAATTATGATATGGATAGTAATGAAATTAACGGATATATTACTCAAGAAATGAAAGGCTCATTATCAAAATAATTTTCATTTCTGCCGCTAACCTCCAGTATAATGTGTGATTATTACAATTAATCATTCTATTTAGCCTATAAATCAATTGTCCTAACTCTTATAAACAGGATAAAATTTCCCTGATTCATTTTCACTTTAAATTATAAATGGCCTCACCAAAACGTTTATTTCTCATTGATGGCATGGCTCAAATTTACCGGGCTCATTTTGCCATGATAAAGAATCCTCTAGTCACTAAGGATGGGCGTCATACTTCTGCTATCTTCGGGTTTATGAATTCTCTCTTCAAGTTATTACGGGAAGAAAATCCAGATTATATTGCTGTGGTTTTAGATTCCAAAGAACCCACATTCCGCCATGAACTTTACACCGAATACAAAGCCACTCGTGAAAAAATGCCTGATGAACTGGTAGAACAGTTGGAGCCCTTATATAATGTCATATCCCATACTAATATACCAATCTTAAAAAAATCTGGATATGAGGCAGATGATATAATCGGCACCCTTGTGAAAAAAGCAGAACAGGCAGGTTTGATTACATATATGGTGACAGGTGATAAGGATATGATGCAGCTGGTATCTGACATGACGTTTATGTATTCTCCCGGCAATTCTTTTAAACCCACAACAATATATGATAAAATAAAGGTAAAAGAAAAATGGGGAGTGGAACCAGAAGGTATTATTGATATGCTGGCGTTAGTGGGTGACAGCTCAGATAATGTTCCCGGGGTAGATGGTGTTGGACCCAAAACGGCCAAGAAATTGCTGGATGAATATAATGATATTGAAACCATCCTAAAACATGCAGATGAAGCCAAAAATAAGCGGGTAAGAGAAGGTCTCCAAAATGGGAAGGACTTGGTACATCTTTCACGAGAATTAGTAACTATCGACTGCAATGTTCCAATAGAATTCCATGTTGAAGAATTTGTCCGTACAGATATGGATATCAAAACTCTCAGCATTGATTTTCATGATTTGGAAATGTATTCTCTCATAACCCAGGTGGAAGCTATGAGTGATAATCGCAATGTGGTTATGAACCAACCGGATAAACAGTATAGTACAATCTTACAACGCAATGAATTAGATTCTTTAGTTGAGATACTAATAAAATCAGATCTTATTTCGTTTGATTTGGAAACAACTTCCCTGAAATCTCTTGAAGCGGAAATTGTTGGACTTTCATCTGCAGTACAAGCACATGAAGGATATTATATCCCTATAGTATATCCGGAAAAAGAGATAAAACCCGGTATTCAGATTGATACAGTCCTCAATACACTTAAACCGATATTTGAAAATGAGGAAAATCGTTTCTGTGGTCAAAATATTAAGTTTGATGCTCTTGTCCTCTGCAACTACGATATTATGATTGCCAATATCTGTTT
>CAZXZT010000165.1:0-2129 GCA_964645695.1 uncultured archaeon | reverse complement strand
CAACTGATCGGACCGAGGCTAGTCGGCATAGATCCTGTGATACTGGACGCTAACATAAGTGCTACTGACACAGATGGTTGGACTGGGGATGTTTTTGAATTTGATGCGACACTGTCTGAAGGTGCATTCGTGACCTATGAATGGGATTTTGGTGATGGGAATACTGCAACAGGTGAAAGTGTGTCGCATGCATGGTCCGAAGGTGGATTGTATTTCGTGGTCCTGACCGCTAAAGATGGCGAGGATCGGCAAAGTGTAGAATTTGAACAAGTCAGTATTAACCATAACCAAACAGGGGACGGGAGTGTCAGTGGTGGATCGGATGATTCCATTGGAATTACTATCAATCCTTATGTTGAGAGCGTGAACGTATATCTCAATATCACTGGTGACAGTGGATTCCCATTGTTGACTTCTGAAGTTACCGTCACCATAAATGGACCTTCGGGAACTGAATTCTCTGAAAGTTATTCATTGAACAATGGTCAGACTCAATCAATTCAATTCAACACTAATGAGGGAGAACTTGTTGGTGATTGGGAATTATTATTGGAAGCAGATGATCCAGCGTCTGATTTCACTTATGACTATGATTGGTACAATTATTACTTGTCCAGTGGTTGAAACGAGTCTTTAATAATGCTGAACATTTTTAAGCCGTTGGATATAGGGAGATAACCCCTGACAAATCACGTTCCGGAACTAAATCAATGACAAAAGACCCAGTGCCGCTGAAAGCCGTACACCACATAGAATTCTGGGTGGGAAATGCGAAGCAGGCCGCGCACTTCTATAGAACTGCTTTTGGTTTCAACCAAATTGCATATTCTGGTCTGGAAACAGGTAATCGGGAAAAAGCCAGTTACGTGCTTGAACAAGGAAAGGTCAAATTAGTACTTTCAACACCACTCGGTGGAAACAATGGCATCTCGTCACACATAAAGAAACATGGAGACGGTGTCAAGGACATAGCATTTCATGTTGATGATGCTGTGACCTGTTACAAGGCATGTATGGAACGAGGGGCTCAGAGCGCTGCCGAACCAACGGAGCTTAAGGACAGTAATGGAAGCGTTACACATGCTGCAATCTGCACCTATGGAGACACTATACACTCATTCATCTCCCACAACGACTACAGTGGTCCATTCCTCCCGGGATTTGTTGAGAATAGAATAGATGGTGATTCAGTTGGTCTGAGATTCGTCGACCACGTTGTTGGAAACGTCGAGCTTGGTAAGATGAATCATTGGGTTGATTTCTATGCTGACGTCATGGGGTTCACCCAATTGCTTCATTTCACCGATGAGGATATCTCTACCGAATATTCTGCACTGATGTCGAAAGTAATGGAAAGTGATAACGGAAGAATCAAATTCCCGATTAATGAACCTGCTGAGGGACGAAAGAAATCTCAGATTGAAGAATATCTGGAGTTCTATGATGGACCGGGAGTTCAACACATAGCTATGCTCACGGATGACATTGTAAAGGCCATAACTGAACTAAGAAAACGCGGTGTGGAATTTTTGGAGGTGCCTAATACCTATTATGATACTCTAACAGATAGGGTTGGGGAAATTGATGAGGATATGGAAGCTCTAAGAAAACTAGGAATCCTTGTGGATAGAGATGATGAAGGATATTTATTGCAATTATTCACAAAACCAGTAGAAGACCGGCCAACGTTATTCTACGAAGTTATTCAAAGGAAAGGTTCGAAAGGATTTGGCCAAGGAAATTTCCAAGCTCTTTTTGAATCAATAGAAAGAGCTCAAGCTGAAAGAGGAAACTTATAATGCATAGATACCACAAACTAGGAAAATTACCTAAGAAAAGACATATCGTATTCAGAGATAAGAATGGCAGGATTTACCACGAAGAATTGAAAGGAAACAAAGGATTTGTTGGGCCTTCATCCCTTCTTTATCACGTACATCCGCCTACTGAAGTAATATCAACAAAGCAAATAGGTACCTTCAATGTTGTAGAGGAAGATGATCGAAGCCTACGGATGAGGCATTTCTACACTGACAGAGCAAAAAAAGGTGGAAGTATCATTATGGATCGTGTTCCGTTCCTATTCAATGATGATGCTATCCTCATGATGTGTTATCCTGATAAGAGTG
>CAZXZT010000164.1:0-2130 GCA_964645695.1 uncultured archaeon | reverse complement strand
GATTCTTCTCCCATGGGTATATTGTAATATTTGGGTTCAAATAACTAATGTTGTTGTGAATATTTGCGTTTTAGCCTGTGGTTGTAGCCTACAATCAGGATTACAGAGGCCATTGGCATCAGGAGTGTAGAGAATTCTGGGATAGCAGACGTACTTGTTATATCCTCCATATCACTTGAGGGGACGTTTTCGGTTTCCCAATCGTCCCCAAAATGATCGTGGTCGTCATCACCTGAAACAGCCGCAAAGAGATCGTTTCCATCTGAATATGTAAACCCTAAGGTTGTACTATCATAATCACAAGCCAAATCAATAGTTTTGTCTACATTGTTCACACGAATATGATCAATTCCAGTACCTAGTGTTGTTCGTTCGAACCAACCTCCACTAACCCAACGTGACATGTATGCTCTAGCTGTTCCCCCAGGTGCTCTACTGTGACAAACAGCCTCGTATGTTTGATCAGTGTCATCAACATCATTAATCAAAATACCGAAGGTTGAATCAGCTATGTTAACAGTATCTTCAGTTGTAATTCTGAAAAAAAGATGGGTACCGTCCGAAGCATAGGCCACACTCAAAATTTCTACATCGGAATCCACATCATCATCACCATCAGTGATAATTGTAGTCCAAGAGCTAGGCCAGCTGACAGTTCCTCCACGGTTTCCATCCTCGCCAGTCTTGTTATCCGGAAGGCTCACTTTATTGTAAATCTCTGCTTCAGGAATACCGTCAATTTCACTTTCCCAGGATTTGATATAGAGATAATAATTTCCGGTTGCTCCCAGAACTTCTATCTCGTCTTCATCATTTGCAGCAGGTGTGTCAGTCCTCGAACTCCATTCCCAGTCACTACTGCCAAGCCCAGCATAATTGCTGATGGTGCTGGATGTGATAATCCCGAAATGTCCTGTGATTTGGACTAGTTTCTCCGCACCTATGGATTCACTCATATAGCCCGTAGATTCGTCGTAATCTGTATCTATAAAAATAAATATTTTGTCCTCGTTATTTAATTCAGGAACGTTAAACGCCATGCTTTCACCTTCTTCCAGTGTAATATCAAAAGCTGGACTATTGGTTGCTTTGTTTCTGGCGCTTTTATCAGCAAAGAAGGTTCCTCCTAGAGCTTCTCCTTCGACATTTATGTAGTAGAATGTTTCACCCGTAATTTCGGTATGATTTGCATACCTAAGTATATCTGTGTTTGAATTGATATCGTCATCATCAGAGTCCTCCTTCAAAATCACGTTTTGCTCCCAGTCGTTAAAACTACCATCTATTGATATCATCGAACCAGTGTATTGGCCGTTTGCCTTACCTCTAGCGATGTTTACACATTCGGCAAGAGTTTCTTCGTTACGGGACAAATCAATTATGTCTGTGGAATCAGAGTTTCCCATTTCATCCGAAGCGAATATGACGAATTTCAACCCGCTACCGGCATCAATTCCCAGATCGAAGTTCGGAACTTGTGTTTCAAGAGAGTTAGATGCACCTTCAGTAGACGTTGCATTGGCCTGCAAGGTGGTTAGGCTATAGAACCCATTCCAGTCACTATTGGCTCTAGAATTCTCAAAAACGTAGAGGAGCGACGTGGATACAAGTCCATTTTCTTCACCGTAAATCTCAATCAGATGATCAGCACCTATGCAGGGATATGAATAGCCCGTACTTGGGTTGTTATCACTGTCAATAAGTATCCTGACAGTTGTACCATCCTGAATAGTGAAAAGAGGTTCAGCAGTCGTTATCAAGAAGGAAAGATAGACACTGTCGATTGTGACTCCGATTTCAATAATGTCTATGTTTGCATTATCCCCAGAGTCATCTGGACTGTCATAATTTCTATCAATGCCTGCCCAATCATCAAATGTTCCATCTATTCCCACTCCCTGTACGATTTCTCCGCTATCCCACAGATAGTAGATACACCCTCCACCAAGTACTAGTGAAATCAGAATCACTATAGCTGAAACTCTGGCGATATTGCTTTTTCCTTCAAGTTCAATATGAGAATAACCGCCAAATCCTTCCCTGAGATGTAGTCCGCCTCCGTTGGTAAGACCGTTTCCGTTGGTAAGACCGTTTCCGTTGGTAAGACCGTTTCCGTTGGTAAGACCGTTT
>CAZXZT010000163.1:0-2134 GCA_964645695.1 uncultured archaeon | reverse complement strand
ACTCGGATATGACTCATTCATACCGATTGACTGAGGGGCGACTCATTCGCTACCCTCTGCGTCGCATACGAGTCATAGGGTTAGGGGGGTACCCCTTTGCAACACAGAAATTAGGATTGTACTTTCCTTAATATCAGACCTTCAGAGAATCCTCCGCGTTCCTCTTTCTTACTCAGCCGGATTCCCTCGACTTCCTCGTAAGATACACCTTGAGCTTCCATCAAACCGTGAAGTATCTCCAGCAAGTCAGCAATCTCTTCTGTTTCCAGGCCCTCAAGGTATTCCTCACCTTCCTCCGTGAGTTTCTTGACCAGTGCTTGCTTCAGTTTCAAACCATCAATACTCATGGTAATCGCCGTTTTCCCGTCGGCTTCGATTATCTCAGGTATTTTGTCTCGCACCAATTTGTTATACTCAATTATCTCCATTTCCTCACCTAACCTGTCATAGACTTCCACAGTCTTCTCAATTCCCCATTGCCTTTCTCGAATTCAAGCTCCCTTATTCCTCTGTTCATACTGTTCTTCTTCAGTTGATGTCCACTGGAATCCTTCAACCACCCCAACATCTCTGTATTTCGAATCTCGGCAGAACCAATCTCAGAGTCGGATGGCATTCTAGCTGATTTCTGTTGATTACAATTCTTTGAGTTTCCTGAATGTGGTCCACATGATGGCATCAAATTCCACAAGTCATGACCCCCAATGAAACTGAATGGTAACACATGGTCCCAATCGGGAATGCCCACAATCACTTCTCCACACAGATAGCAATGAAGCGGGTCATGATATGCTCCAAGAATCTCTCTCATGTACGAACGAATACCCGGACGAACTCCTCCGCCCCAAGCAATCTTGACCTTCTCATTGATTCTTGGACTGGAGGAATTGTACTTCTCAAGGAACTCCCCTAACCTGCATCTCGCAAAGGTGTTCAGAGCATTACGACTGGCCTTTATCACCTGCAATGATGCTTCTGGAATACGAATGTGATCCGATTCAACAAAATACAGGTTATCAGTAGATGAAGATGGTAATTTATCGAGTGGCATCTCACACAATTTTGACCAAATGAAATCTCCTCTTGTACGCCTACCACCTTTTGGAATCACATCGAGTTGTGATTTGACCTTCCCCCACTTGTCTTTCTTGTCTGAGCCCTCGATACACTCCAGAATTTTTGAATGAACTTCATTGTTCACAGGGCCGTGCTTGAGATGGAACTGAGTCTCCAATTGCCAGAAGAACTCTGACACTCTGCCGACAAATGACTCCTTAGATATTTTATCGTCTGCCAACTCAAACAATGCCAGGCATACAATTGGCTTGTATGATTGCACCATGTTACCATTGAGGGCATTTACCCACGCCTTGAGGGAGGACACGCTAGTCGGATAGGGGGGAGAGATAAGAGCCCTCTGAAAACCCTATGCGACGCCCGTGACTCATTCATACCGACTGACTGAGGGGCGACTCATTCGCTACCCTATGACTCATTCATTCCCTCTCCATGATCGGCGATTGATGGTCTCCCAGAGACGAACGATACCTTCGTGATTTTGAACGAACCACACGGGCAAACGCCGCGCCACATCGAGCGGTGTACCTCCCTCGAGAATTATCGAGGTAGCCCGTTCGTCGTCAGAATCCAAGTTTATTCATCCTCCCCTTGCGCAGGGATTCCTAGCAGGAGAATGGATGACCTATAGTATGTATCAAGAACGAGTCTTATTGTATCGCCATTTGCTTAGTTTTCTCTACCACCGAACCCCATGCTACGCATACGAGTCAATGGGTTCAAGTGCATGATATTCAAGACATGTTGCTTATCTCGATTATTATGAAGTCGGGCGACAACCTACCACCCGGGCACATCGCACCCCTAGAGTCGATTGGTGGAAATCCTAGTGATCTGGAGGTTGCCGCCGAGGTCGGACTTGAAATTGGATGGTGGATTTTTCTCCTCGCTACCTTTGGAATTGCGGGAGTCTGGTATATCCTGTCGAACATCTCGTATCTAACTGGGTGGTTATGAACTATAGATTGACAATAACCGATTGACTTAGGGGCGACTCATTCGCTACCCACTGATTCACCCAAGGACTCGGGGGGACGAAGTGAGGACCTCCTCGCTG
>CAZXZT010000162.1:0-2156 GCA_964645695.1 uncultured archaeon | reverse complement strand
TACGGCCTAGAGATTTCCGACGACGTACGCAAGTGGGTCGTCATACTGGTCGTGTTCCTGATATGTGGAATGTTCGGAGCCGGAGAGTCCTATGACATCGCTAGTTCAGGAGAGTACTCATCAGGTAGCGACGACACGACTCATGTGGCCGGTGACCTGAACGTGAACCTTGCATGGGCCGGATTTGCTGTAGCCGTTGTAGGCCTTCTAATCTTTCTGGCAATCGCTGTGGGTGGAGTCGAATTAGGCCCTATCAGACCGTTCCACGGAATTTCCATAGCTGTGCTTTCCGCGTGGTTGACCGCTTACAACCTGAGTGATTTCGCAGGACGTGATCTCCCTATGGAACTGGCTTGGGCCCTCGCAATCAGTGGGCTCATGATCCTTCCAGTCTACAACTTCTTCGAGGAAGACACGGCTCAAGTTGAATAACGTACACGACAATTCCGCTACTCATAAATATTATATTTGGCGCGAGATTAAACAATCATGTCTAAATTCATGTATTCAGGAAATTATACGAAACGCGGAATCAAAGGACTGTTAAAAGAAGGTGGAACGGCCCGCCGCGATGAAACAGTTAGAATAGTCGAAGCACTAGGTGGAAAAGTGGAAGCATATTACTGGTGTTATGGCAGTACAGATTTTCTCACGATAATGGACTTTCCAGATCATACAACCGTGACAGGAATGGCATTGAATATCGCAGCATCAGGTAGCTTTGAGGGGAACCTAACACCTTTGATCTCAGTAGAAGAGATGGATGAGATGGTCAAGGTTTCCGTTGGCGATTGGCGAGCTCCTGGTGACTAATTACTCTATAGTATTCCAGTTCCGCTCTTTGTACTGATACAAATAATAACTGAAGGCCCAGGCAAAATTCCCTAGCATCCACACTCCAAAGTAGAAAATAGTTCTCCCCGTCACAGACAAGTCATTAATGAAAAGGTAAGGGAAACCACAGCTAACACTTCCACATGGTTCATCGTTGTTTGGTGCGACGAACGCCTCCATCCAAATAATGTAACTGATAAAAATCACCATATAACCGCCATATTCTTGTTTCAGATTTCCGAAAATCTTATTGAAGAAAATAGCTTCTATGAACAAAATAATTGTCGTACCAAGATGGACATAGAGATTTCGCAAATGGTCGAATATATCCCAACCATCTTCAGTACCATCTCCAAAAGCACCCACTGCTCTTAGGACCCAGTATAGAATAACAACAATTATGTTGATTCCCATTGAAGCTGGCAACAGTAGATTATGAGAATTGAATTTAGGTTCATATTCTCTGTACAAAGCACAGGAAGCCATTATGAAATTAATCAACAAATTCCAGTTTGATAAGAACATAAGACTCCCACCCCATCGCCCTTCATCGAGAAAATAAGCTCCCATTACGATTGTTCTAAATGCAAAATAACCTGCAAGAACAAAGGCCCCTGCTCGAAAAATCAATCTTTTATTCATAATAATCTAGCAGAAATAAATGCGAGAACCTCTTTAAGATTCTTTTTATTGTCAAAATCATCCGTTTTCACACCATCACGAATTGCATCTGTCAATAATGGCAGACACCGAGTCAATTCGTCAACGATTGTGATATGCGCAGTTTGGGCTGTTCTTGATAGTGGGTTCAAATCGATAGCAATTACTTGCTTACCCATATCGACCAGTGCTTGACAACGATCACCATCTTCAAGAGGAACAAGCACTACATCGGCAGAACCTATCCCCTCGGAGCAACACTTTGCTCTTTCGGAAGAGAGCCCAGGTATTGCGACATCCGGATTCATGCCTAGGGCCTGAATTCCAACATCATCCAACATTTTTACCAGGCCGGCAATCCTTTCAGGAGTCCTATGGAACAGATTGACTTCCACTCTTGCTCCACTTGCTTCAGATAGGTGAGCAATTTCCCTAGTGGCCAATACAACTACATTACCATTAACAGAGATAACGGGATTGCTAGCCTCTTGAATCAAGGAAGCCGCAGTGTTGATCGCCATTATTGCAGAAGGGCAAGTCTGCTCTCCAAGTAAATAATCGAAAGCTTCACCTCTTCCGTGAGCAATCAATCCCTGCTTAGCTACAACGCCTGAGGCTTCAACTAATTTCTCCCTAGCTAGAAGAGACTTGTATCTGGGGTG
>CAZXZT010000161.1:0-2181 GCA_964645695.1 uncultured archaeon | reverse complement strand
CAGTTGGCTCGATCTCAAAAACATCTATGCCGGCACCTGCAAATTCTTTGTCGTTTAGAGCTTTTATGAGTGCTTGTTCATCTACCGTCCCACCGCGACAAGTGTTAACAAAGTATGCGGTTTCTTTCATGGACTTGAAAAAGCTAGCACCTATGAGTTTAGTAGTTTGATTATTAAGCGGCGTATGCATTGATACGAAATCGGATCTACCTGCCACTTCGTCCAAGCTGGAAACTAACTCCACTCTGTATTCTCTCGCGATCCATGGCTGGACGTATGGGTCGTAAGTTATAACATCCATTCCCAGAGCTTGTGCTTTTCTGGCAACGGCTCGACCAATGTTACCTAAGGATATAAGACCCAGAGTCTGGTCCGTGACTGGAGCCATATCTGCTACATGTCGCCCTGTTGATGACCCCCATTTTCCTGCCTTCGGGAGGTCATTTAAAATAGTGAGTTTTTTAGCACAGGCCAAGATTAGCATGATGGCATGATTTGAAACTTCTTCCGTACAGAATCCTGCAGTATTCACCACCATGACAGAGTTGTCGGTTGCAGCTTCGTGGTCGATGTGATTGAACCCGTGTCCGAAACTTACAATTGCCTTTGCTGTATCAATTTCCCTTATTACCGCCTCCGGCATGGGTACACTTTGGTTAATTATGATGTCGGCCCCTTTCACAGCTTCAATAGTTTCCCCTTCGCTTTCGCAAATAAATACATCCAATTCGCAATCAATACCTTCCAATTGTTGCTGAACGATTTCTGTATCGGGTGTTGTCCCAGAAATCATTGCCACTTTTAACTTACTCATATGTAGCCTCCATTATCAGAAAATGAACCTTAGGTTGTTGGTTGGAATCTATCCTAATTAATAAGTGCTTGTTGACCTGGGTAGTTTTGTGGCACCTTGTAAATATTCGTCGATCCCACGTGCAGCCTCTCTTCCCTCAGCTATGGCCCATACTACCAACGATTGCCCGCGAGCCATGTCGCCAGCAGCAAAAACTCCCTGTATATTCGTCATTTTGTTCTGGTCCGTTTTTACGTTCCCTCTTCCGTCTAAGTCAATACCGGCGGATTCTATCATTCCACCCTGTTCAGGGTGTAGGAATCCCATGGCTAAAAGAACCAGCTCAGTTTCAATTTCAAATTCGCTACCTGGGACTTCTATCATTTCAGGCCGACCATTTTGGTCAGGCTTCCCCCAATCAAGGCGTACCGCGGTTAACCGCTTTAACTGTCCATCGGAACCGGAGAAACTTTTTGTTAGTATGTTGTAGTCTCTTGTCCCGCCTTCTTCCTGTGAAGTAGAAGTTCTAAGAATCATCGGCCAGTTTGGCCAAAGGTCCGTGTCTGTTCTATCGTCAGGTGGTTTTGGAAGCAATTCCAACTGATAGACATTCGTTGCACCTTGTCTCAATGAAGTCCCTAGGCAGTCAGATCCTGTGTCACCTCCACCAAGTATGACAACAGTTTTATCTTTTGCTGTTATCTTCTCTTCATCCGGGATCTGCATGCCGTTGTTCACTCTGTTTTGCTGAGTCAAAAAGTCCATGGCGTAATGAACTCCTTTGAGATCTCGACCGGGGATGTCTAAGTTTCTGGGTACGGTAGATCCGCCAGTTAGCAGAACGGCGTCGTTAGCCTCTTCTATTTTACTGAATGGTATGGACTTCCCAACGTGTACTCCGGTGATAAATTGAATACCTTCAGCCGCTAATTGGTCTACACGTCTCTGAACAACTTGCTTTTCCAGTTTAAAATCAGGAATCCCTAGGCTGAGCAAGCCTCCAATTTTTTCGGATCTTTCATAGACGGTTACTTTGTGCCCGGCCCTATTTAATTGCTGAGCTGCTGCAAGTCCAGAGGGCCCAGATCCAACGATCGCGACAGATTTCCCTGTGTTTACTGAAGGAATTTGAGGTTTAATGAGTCCCAAGTCCCATCCTTTTTCAGAAATGGCTTTTTCTATGTATTCAATTGTGACTGGATCTTGATTGATGTTTAATACACATGAAGCTTCGCAAGGAGCGGGACATATTCTTCCAGTAAATTCAGGAAAATTGTTTGTTGAATGTAATTCTATAAGAGCTTGCTCCCATTCCCCCTTGTATACCGAGTCATTAAAGTCGGGGATCAGGTTACCAAGTGGGCAACCGCTCATGCAGAAAGGAACTG
>CAZXZT010000160.1:0-2186 GCA_964645695.1 uncultured archaeon | reverse complement strand
TCAAGCTGATGCTGTAGCTAGTAGCGCTGACATAACAACAACAACGCCCACAACCTCAACCGCGACCTCTACAACAGGAAGCAACGACATAACAGCAACTGGTAGTGGTGTTGCGACTAACCCAGATAATTAGGATCAGAATAACGGTACTGTCGAATTTTATAGTTCAATAGATGAGATGAACTGTGATTAGGCTGTTTTTTCTATGTTGCGTTTTTTCCACCTTTCTTATTTTTGCAAACAATTCTGATTCAGCTGACTCTGACTTAAACAATTTCACCCAAGTATCACACTCGTCGCGTGGCGGTATTGGGTTAATAAATACCCCCACAGCTAGATTTTCCGATGATGGAGAATTTGAACTGGGTGTTTCACTGGAAGCCCCATACCAAAGGATTTTTTCTAAAATGCAATTCTTTCCCTGGATGGAAGCGGTTTTAAAATACACCAAAGGATACAATCAGCCCTACATCGCATGGAGTGAAAGTGAAGCTTGGACGGATAAAGGCATAGATGTTAAATTCAGGTTGTTAGAAGAAGGAAAATCCCCATTTGATTGGTTGCCAGAGAGGATGATTCCAGAGTTGGCTCTAGGCCTTCGTGATTTTGGCGGAACGGGTGCTTATTCCGCTGAGTTTGTGGTTGCCAGTAAACGATTTAACAATGTAGATGTATCTCTAGGTCTAGGTTGGGGCGCTTTGAGCGGTGTTGATCATATAAGCAGCCCTCTTGGTTGGTTTAATAATTTTCTCTCCAAAATTGAATTTGGGGATGCATTAGGTAAAGAGGCCAATCTTCAACATGGTGGGGGAATCAATTTTGGGACTTTCTTTGAGGAAGAGAGAGCATCTATTTTTGGTGGAATAGAATACTTTACACCCGTTCCTGGTCTGTCGGTAAAACTCGAATATGATACAAATGAATATCCTGAAGGTACAAAACTGGATTATTTTGATCCTGAAAGTCGCGACTTCAGAATTGATTCACGAGTCAGTGCAGCTCTAAATTATAGGCTCTATCCGACAGAGAGGGATGCTATTGATCTGTCTATTGGGTATGTTCATGGCAATACTTTGTTTGCGAGTTTTTCTATTCATTCCAATTTCAATGATACAGACGCGGTGGTCACTTTGGGGACTGAAACATTAATAAGACCCTCAATGGAACCTTATTCAAAATTAGACGCAGATTGGAAGAAATACCTAACAGATTCAATATTCTGGCAATTGGGAAATATGGGTATAGTGGGTCATAGACTTATATTTAACGGCAATGAATTGCAAGCTGAGATCAGCCAGGGTAGGTTTAGGAGACCCATTCTAGCAATTGATTTAGCGAGCAGAGTAATTTCAAATAATGCACCCACAGATATTGAAAAAATTACCATCATTAATGTCGATGCTGGCATTGAAACACTGAGAGCTACTGTTTCTCGACCAGCTCTTTTTAATGCAGCTTCAAGAGGGGGACTCTTTGAGAGTGAAGTAGAGTTCAGTACCAATGACTCCTTGGATCATGGAGCCTTGATTGTCGATAATGATGTTTTGTATCCTCATTTTAGCTGGAGTATCCAACCCATCCTTGCAGGAACTCTTCAACACCCAGAAAAATTCTACTTTTGGCAATTACAAGCCATGGCACGAGGAATACTTTCGTTTAAAAAAGGATTCTATGTGCAGAATTCTTACACTCTCAATATTTTGAATAATTACGAAGAAGGATATGATTATCATTGGGCCGATGGGCAGTTGTATCACGTTCGCCAAGATCGAAGAAAATATATAACTGGAGAGGGATCAAAATTCGGCATGCAAGACTTGTCACTTCATTATTTTGCTAATTTTCATCCTAATATAAAAGGAGTGATCTCTGCTGGATATCTTGAGATGATGTTTGGTGGTGTTGGAGGAGAAGTGATTTATATGCCAGATCATAAACAATGGGCTTTGGGAGTTGATGCCTATTGGCTCAAGCAGAGAGATTTTGACCAAAAATTTGGTTTTCAAGATTTTGAAACAGTAACAGCCTTTCTTAGCTACTACTACGAGCTGCCTTTTTATAATATGCGGTTTAAGATTAATTGGGGGCGATTTCTAGCAAAAGATGTAGGTGTACACTTAGATCTTTCCCGTCGATTTAATACTGGTGCAAGAGTTGGGGCTATAGTTGCATTAACAGACTGCGAC
>CAZXZT010000159.1:0-2189 GCA_964645695.1 uncultured archaeon | reverse complement strand
GAAAACACTTATTAGTTTTAGTTTATAGGCAAGACCATGCGTTCCCTTCCTTTTCTACTGATTGCCTGCCTCACACTGTTGTTTATGATAGGAGGAGCGGAGGCTGATGAACCGCTACAGTTGTACTCTTGGGGTGCAA
The DNA here is from genome assembly GCA_964645695.1 of uncultured archaeon. Lineage (GTDB taxonomy): Archaea > Thermoplasmatota > Poseidoniia > MGIII > CG-Epi1 > CG-Epi1. Next base: position 2,050 of record CAZXZT010000159.1, on the reverse strand, counting down.
ACTGGAATGAAGTTGACAATGAACCTCCGGAGGTAGGTGATGGGGCCCTTGAAGTTGCCTGGAACCAGACTGGTGTCGAATCCGGTACCTTCTCAGTGAGTATAGTTGGCATGTCTGGCTATGATCCTGAAGCTTCTTCAGTTCTGATTGGAACTACGGTGACTTGGACTAATGATGACACAATAACTCATACAGTCACAGACAAGGATAGTCAGTTTGATTCGTTCGATATTGCGCCTGGAAATAATTGGTCCAAGGAATTCAATGAGGTTGGAACTTACAACTATTACTGTAAGTACCATCCAATGATGGAAGGCTCGATTACAGTATTGTCTGACATTTTAGTCAATGAACGGGTCCAAACGGACTTCACTGAGATCTGGACCTCGCAGTCTTACCTAGTGTTCTGGGCCAACTTCAGCATGTCTGAGGGGGATTCAATAGAGGTCGTTGCAGAAAAGTGGGATGATAATAACGACGGAACATATCCGCTCGAGTCAATCTATCTTAATGAGGACAATGGTTTCAGCATAGTCTCCAATGGAATTGGGATGGGGGATTCGCTGATAGGAAACACCAGTGGCGAATGGAAGAAATACCAGATATATCTGAGCTCTCAGAAACTGGGATACGATAACTTTAACTATGATCCTCACGAAGACAATAGGTACCGCTTCTTTTTCAGTGTAAGGGGTATTGAAGGCTCGGCTGCGATTGGCGGGGTTCAGCTTATTCGGACCTTAGATACAGGATTCTATTTTGGAAAGGGCGATGACGAAAATTTGCAATACGATATATTCCCAGAATTAAATGTTGAAATTGATTACTTTGCCAAGAACATAGGTACCGAGGACAACACTTTCCGTATAACTCCTGAAGTGATTGCTCAAGGAATGGCCTACGATGGAGCTGCATTCAGCATATATGTCATGGTCAGGATGAATGGTGAATCCTTTGATTCAATCGATACGACCCAGAACGATGATGGCACCTGGACCTATGAATTTGACATGGCATCAGATGATGAGGCAGTTATCACTATTCGAGTTACTGCACCAGACTACGACCCCGACTCTGGTGAACCTGCAGATAATCGTAAGTTTGATGTTGTGCTCAATGCGTATGACACTGGAAGCACTGATGAACTCAGAGAACCAATAGGGGCAAATCTGTTCATCAAACCGTCACAGTTCGTGCTTGGTGAGATATGGTTCAACCGATTTGCTGTTCTCGAAGGGGATTCTTTGGAGATTACGGCCCAAGTATGGAATGAAGGTAACTGGGCTACTGATGTGTTGGTCGTCTTCTATATTCTTGATGAAGAAGGGGCAATGTATTCAACTCCGGACGGCAATCTGCGTATGACTCGCGTGGCTTCAACTACTGTTCCATACATAATGCCCGTGGATGTGTTGGAAGATTATAACGTCTACCAGACCTGGTATCGCGCAACGGCAACATGGGATGCGGCATTCATGCCACACGAGACCATCATGTATCACGAGGAGGTTGAAATATATGCTCAGATCAACCCTCAACCAGAGCAGCAGGATATTGATGCTGGACACACTTGGCAAGACGAATACTTGATGCTGAGAGAGGATAACGGAGGCTTCGCTAGCATAAGGGTGGTGACTAAAACTGGAGCTACACCGCAGGAGATGATAGAGAGTGAATCTGTGAAATGCCTTTTTACCGGATATGACATAGCTCTACAATCTTCCGTCTCACTGGCATCTTCCGGTATAGAGGGGTGCTCAGATGATACTTCTACCATTTCATTAATAGCAAGTGAAGATGGATCAGGAGTCTGGACGATTCAGATCGTCAAGGTCAGTCCTCAGACTTCCGTGTTCTCGGCAAAATGGTGGCTGTTGGATGATATGGGATTCACTAAGGCTGATGGCTTAGTCTCGGATGTATATGGTTATTATTCTGGCTACGGAGAAGCCGTGATATTCATTGACAACGACTTCAATGGTAAGTTGAGCCCAGGTGACAAGTTTGAAGTTCACCCAGGTGAAGCTAATTCGGATTTAGAGAGTGTCTC
>CAZXZT010000158.1:0-2210 GCA_964645695.1 uncultured archaeon | reverse complement strand
CAGTGTATTTCCATTCAACAACGTCCCCATCGTTAATTACTTTACGTTTTGCGGCAACCTCTCCATTGTCGTCATTAACAGAATAAAGCCAGTAGAATCCGTCCTCGTTCTGGCAATCTCCGCAAGTCCCCCATCCGGCTATAGATTCAACAAAAAGTCCAAACTCATAATGAGTTGTTGCTGTTACGGAGTAGCTACCTTCCGCCTGGGCACCCAGTAGAATTCCGTAGGCGGTAGATTCAGAAGTAGCAACGGTATTGAAGATAAGCGTATCATTTTCTCCCAGATTCTTAAACTGGATCGTCAGTTTTGCAGTTACTACTGCAGTGCCATTCTCCTCATCTTCATCAAAATAGCCGGTTTCGTGCAATATGCCTCCAATTGCAAGAAAATTCAAGATTAGGACAGCTATTATTACGTTCCTTGTCTCATTCAAGGTTTTATGCCTCTAGTTCCTTTCTCTGGTCTAGAATCTTGTGATTCCTGTCCTTGCTAGATAGAGCACAATAGACAGGAAAACCAATTACAGTGAAGGTAATTACGCTTGATAAAAGGTGATAGATCATAAATGGCAATCCGAGCCCATAGACCAGCATAAGATTCTCAGGCGTGTGGGCATAGGATATCCAGAAAACTCCGAAATTGGTCCATGTATCGTAAATTGTTGCAAAGACTAGGCCCGATGCCGTGAATTTGTAGACAGTCCCTGGCTTGAATTCTCCCTTGATTATCTGCTGGAATCTGGAAGTTATTGCAGACACCATTAGGAAGCCGGTGTAGGTGAATATGAGAATTTTCGACGCTCCAAAATATCCGAGATAGATGTCACTAAAAACAATCATTGAGAGTGTGACTGTCAGCGCAACGCCTGCGGGCAGAAGCATCGATGCCAAGAATACGGATACCATAATGGTCTCAAAGTTGTGATAATCGTGCAAGGCAATTCTTCCCCCAAATCCCAGTGCAAAGAGCATCATGGCTGTTGCGATAGTTGGTAACTCTGCCTTTGCCATTTACGGACATTTAGGGCCTTGAATAAAAGTCAATGCGCTAGTTTTTGAATAACCTCTAGAAACATCTGGTAAGTCAGTCTTTTTGTGTTTATGTTGTATCGGCTGGGATGATAAGAATTCATCAATTTCCATTTCTTTCCAGGCAATGCATGAATTGCCTCGTGGCCGAATTTAAAATCAGCTTGCCTCAGTTGCACGCAGGAGATTAGCTGTTTGTGGGCTAGACTACCCAAAGTCAGCACAAGTTTCAGATTTGGCATCATTTCAATTTCCTGGATCAGATATGGTCTACAGTTCATGATTTCTTTGTTAAGGGGTTTATTCTGAGGAGGCACGCATCTGACTGCGTTAGTAATTCTCACCCCGCTCAGTTTGAGACCGTCTCCGGCAGATACTGCTTTATCTGTGGATGACAACCCAGATTCGTGTAGGGCACTGTATAGAATGTCACCTGCATAGTCTCCAGTGAAAGGTCTTCCGGTTCTGCCAGCTCCATGTTTTCCCGGGGCCAATCCCACGATTAATATGTGCGATTGCAGGCTTCCGAAAGAGGGAACAGGTCTACACCAGTAGTCATCAATCTCAAATTCTTTTTTTCTCCCGTTCAATCTTGTTTCACGAGCATATCTGGTGAGTCTTGGGCATTTCTGACATTCAATTACAAGTTCATCAAATTTTGCAGAGTTCAGATCCATGGTTTATATCGATAAATATAGCAAACCCCTTATTAAGGGGCTCAATGCTGAGCAAGGGTGATTGTAATGGACGATGGTTACAAGAAGAAACTGTTTGCGAGTGCTTTGACCGTAGCTTTGGTGTTTTCAAGTCTTGTTTTTCTGACAGGGGCGCAGGCAGACGCGGCCGATGATTTGTCAATCATAAATCTTTATGAGACTGATGGCTCTCCTCCGCCAAGGGCCAACGTGCCTTACGAGTTCATAGTAAGCTGGAAGAACTTTGGTGATACTGCGTCTTATAATGCGACCCTACGTCTATATTCCGATTGTAGCCAGACTGATTTGGAAGACGAATCGGCCAGCATCATTATGGGTCCCGGTGAGAGCGGTTCAGTTAATTTGAATGCAACCTTTACAGATACTGGGGAGGAGACTTGTTACTCGGCGACTATTTATTATGATTCAGCGGATTACGGTGAATTCGAGAACTTTATCAATGTCGAACCAGAGATTGGTGAGG
>CAZXZT010000157.1:0-2232 GCA_964645695.1 uncultured archaeon | reverse complement strand
ACCCTTCAATTTTAGATCGGCTGATCTCATATGGTTCCGGATGCTCGGGTTTGTATGTTCCTCTGTGTCTTGCCATTGTCTGCTATTTCCTGTTCAGCTGTTGTAAATTTTGTTCATTTCTTTGCTGGTTTCTGAGAGCTCCCTCAGCAACCGGGCCGGTTTTCTGACCTCCACCGAAGAGCCGAATCCCAGGATCCAGAAACGAAGCTCAGCGGTGTCGGCAACCGTGGCTCTGATCCTCACCCTGCCATCCCTGGTTTTGGTGCACTTTTGAGTGTTGTTCAAAGGAGTCTCTGACAGATGGAAAGCTGCTTGTGAACTGAAAATCATTTCCAAGTTGATGGGGTTGAGCGAATGCAGGAACCCAAGTGGGTTTTGTTTCAGGTAACTGTCCATACTGAATTTTTCCGGATGCGTGATCGGCTCATACAGGTCAACTACCTTGGTAAACCGGTGCAGCGGCAGGTACCGGATTTCCCCTGGGGCATGGTCAATGCCACAGATAAGATAATGCACTGCATTTCTGGCGACTAAGCCCAAAGGGCTGATAATATATTCTGAGGACACTGTGGCATATCGCTTGCGATAGAGTGCACGGACCTTTGTGTCGTTCAGCAGTGCCTCATAGATCACCTGTTCGATGTCTTTTCTGATGGTTGCCATCTGCAGGGGCTGTCCCCTGGGAAATACCCGGACTTTCTGGGTCCATCTCCTGAGTTTTGATTTGTCTTCTGCCGTGAGCGTTTGCCTTGCCTGTTTGAAGTAGGTCTCGATCCTCCGATAACTGTTTTTAGGGAGCAGGGTTTTCAGGTGCTGTTCGGCAAGGGCTATTGTCAGAGCCTCGGCAGGATCCATCACCGGGAACATAGTGCTCGTGGCATCGGGCTCCCAGCTCCACATAAAAGGTTTACTCGAATCTTCACAAATCATTGGCCACCTCACGGTAAGGCTTTCCAGATCCCGCTGAACGGTTCGGATGGGAGCATAAAAACCTACCTCATTGAGCTCATGCTTGATAAACGTGGTGGACACTGAACGGGGATACCTAGGAATCAAGCTGAGGGTATAAACCTGTCTGGCAACTGAATCGGACATAACAATATTCTATTTCGTCTATGCGACATATTTTGACGCACTACTTTGGTATTCTACCACTCTTTTCACCTTACACAACAAAAGGAAGTAAGAATGTCCAGAAAACCAAAAAAGACCATTAATGAAATTAAAAGAACCGATGACAATCAACAAAAAGTCAAAACTGTTATAGAGGCTCGAAATCAACGCATGCGCATGCATCATGAGCGGCGCATCGCGGAAGACCTTAGCCGGGTGATCAAAAAATGGCATGATGCCAGGCTTCCAAAAGAAGTTGTTGTAGGGTTTTCAGTGTTTTATATGGTCAATTTTGTGTTTGATTGCTGCACTCCGACTGATGCAAACCACCTGTTGGTATCGGCCATCTCCAGGGAGATGCTCAAAACCAATGCAATTGATGACAGTGAAGCCATGATTCAGTAAGCCAACTGGAGCTTCTCCTAGGTAAAGGGAACATCGTTCTCCAATTTTCTGTTCCCTTTACTTCGGCCTGATTTGCTTCGAACTGGGTTTACCTGGACAAGAAGACCATCCCTCCTCTCCCCGACAACTATTTTTTATGGAATAAACGTATGAAACAAACAATGAAAATGCTGCGTATTTCGCGGCCAGTGAAAACACAGATAATAAACAGCAAGCCGCTCACGGAAAAAGAGGAGTATCTGACGGAAGTCCTGGAGGACCACCTGAAGAACTTCCAGCAGAAATCCTACATCTTCGGCCTGTTCAATACCTACAAATGGATCGCAGAACAGCCAAAGACCTCGGTCAGGATGCTGCTGTGGAACTTTGACAGTGCCAATGGCACCCAATATCTCAGGCAAATCTTCGGCGATGACCCTATTCCAGACTTCATCATGCAAAACAGCAGTCTCAGAGACAGGCTGTGCCTGGTTATAGTCAGCAACATAGAGATGAATGCCAGAGACCTGGACGAGCTCGAGCTAGCCTACAGGATCGAGGAGAAATTTGGCTTTTAGACAGTAAAAATGATAAACGTTTCATTCTTCCTTGAACGACAGCCTCATGCTGACTTCACCTACAGACTCGCGGACCAATCTCCTAATTTCTCGGAGGGGCTGCAGCTCTTCATCAAAGTCCCAGATCTTGGAGTCTTTGATTCTTTTTATCTGGTAC
>CAZXZT010000156.1:0-2235 GCA_964645695.1 uncultured archaeon | reverse complement strand
AGGTCAGTCCAAAGAATATAGGAAAAAGAGGATCAGCTACATCCTCGACAATACGCTCTTGCCACATCTGAGCACCACCTATGAAGCACGATTGAAAAAAGCAGTTTTCCTGGGTCGGATGGCACGAGAGGTCCTCGAACTGAACCGTGGCGAGAGGAAACCTGACGACAAGGACCATTATGCCAACAAGAGACTGAAACTTGCTGGAAATCTGATGGAAGAACTATTCCGTTTAGGACTCCAGGCTTTGCTTAACGACATGAAATATCAGATGGAGCGGTCGTATTCCAAGAGAAAGGAAAATCGCGTCCATCATGCGGTCCGCAGAGATGTTCTGACCAACAAAATAATGCATGCCATGGCAACTGGGAACTGGACAGGAGGAAGAGCCGGAGTTTCCCAATTATTGGATCGGACGTGCAACATGGCAACTCTCTCCCATCTCAGGAGGGTCATTTCACCATTAACCCGATCACAACCGCACTTCGAGGCGCGCGACTTGCATCCTACTCAGTTCGGAAGACTGTGTCCTAACGAAACCCCTGAAGGGCAAAATTGCGGACTAGTCAAAAATCTGGCATTGATGGTAGATGTTTCGGAGAATCTGCCTGATTCCGAAATAAGAGAAATCCTTGACGGACTGGACATTCATCCAATTGAAGAGGGCGAAGCTCAGCAAGGCAAGGTATACTTCAATGGCGACTTGATTGGTACTCACAAAGCTCCCAAGGACCTGGTAGCTGAGATCAGGCAGTGTAGACGAAAGAAAATGATTAGCAATGTGGTAAACGTGAGATATGATGATTCTCTGAACGATGTGATCATTAACAGTGATCCAGGCAGAATTCGTAGGCCGTTACTGGTCGTGGGACGAAACAACCGGCTAATTGTAAAAGAGCGTGACATCGAAAACTTGCGACAGGGAAAGTCCGAATGGGAAGATCTTCTGAATAAAGGGATAGTAGAATATATTGATGCCGAAGAAGAAGAAAATTGTCTGATTGCGCTTAATGAAGACGACTTGAAACGACATAAAAGGACACACCGGTACTCTCATATGGAAGTAGACCCTCTGACCATACTGGGCGTGGCTACCTCCAATGTACCATTCCCTGAACATAATTCTTCCCCACGGTGTACCATGGGTGCAGGCATGTCAAAGCAGTCGCTGGGCATGGGACAGGCAAATTATCGAATCCGACCGGATACCCGGGGACATCTTTTGCATTATGCGCAAAGGCCTATGCTCCAGACAGAAGCCATGAGATACAATACTTTGAGAACCCGGCCGGCTGGACAGAACATGGTAGTTGCGGTTATGTCATACCACGGCTATAACATGGAGGATGCGCTCGTTATCAACAAAGGTTCTATCGACCGCGGAGTCGGAAGATCTACCTTTGTTAGAACTTACATGTCGGAAGAAAGGAGATATCCGGGCGGTCAGGAGGATCGTTTCGTCATCCCGGGACCGGATGTTAGAGGCGCACGTTCCGAAGAAGCATATTTCTATCTAGAAGAGGACGGCCTAATCTATCCTGAAATTGATTTGCACGGAAAAGAAGTGCTGATAGGAAAGACTAGCCCTCCGCGATTCTTGTCCGAACCAACTGATTTCCTGAGTCCACAGAAAGTGCGGGAGTCCTCAATGACTGTAAGGCACGGTGAAAAAGGCACGGTAGATTCCGTGATGCTGTCGGAAACCGAAAACGGATCCAGAATTGCAAGGATAAGGGTGCGTGATCAGAGAGTACCTGAGATGGGAGATAAATTTGCAAGCCGACACGGACAGAAAGGCGTCATTGGGCACATAGTCCCGGCTGAAGGAATGCCGTTCACGGAGCAGGGAGTTACGCCAGATTTAGTCATCAATCCGCATGCGATCCCGTCACGTATGACAGTGGCCCATGTGCTGGAGATGATTGGCGGAAAGGTCGGAAGTATGGAAGGGCGGGCTGTAGATGGTAGTGCTTTCTCGGGAGAGAAGGAAAATGACCTCAGAAGCAGTTTAGCTGAATTCGGATTCCGGCATAGTGGAAGAGAAGTCCTGTACGATGGCCAAACGGGGCGCCGTATAGATGCGGAGATTTTCATTGGAGTTATTTATTACCAGAAATTACATCACATGGTTTCTGGGAAAATGCATGCCCGGTCCCGTGGACCGGTTCAGCTCCTGACTAGACAACCTACGGAAGGCAGAGCTCGCATGGGTGGTCTGAGATTCGGAGAAATGGA
>CAZXZT010000155.1:0-2266 GCA_964645695.1 uncultured archaeon | reverse complement strand
AAACCATGGTGTCGTTTGTAATGGCTGAACATCTGTGGGGCGAGACCTTTGAACCGCCTCTGGATAAAGCAGGTTACACCCGGCTGATGTCTTATCATCGCAAGCCCTATAAAACCAAGGACGGATACATCGCTGTCCTGCCATACATGAACAACCACTGGCGAACCTTCTGTGAGAAAGCTGGAAGGCAAGATTTGATAGAAGACGAGCGTTTCAAGGATCTGGCATCAAGGGTCGCGAACATCGATGAAACCTATGCTGAGACCGGGAAAATCCTGGCAACCAAGACCACCCAGGAGTGGCTGGATATCTTCGAAGACAGCAAAGTCCCGGTCAATGTGGTGAACAGTTTGCAGGATCTCTTCACAGACCCGCACTTGGATGCGGTGGATTTTTGGACATTGTATGAACATCCCAGTGAAGGACTTTTGAAAATGCCTGGTTTTCCGGCCCGATTCTCAGAAACCCCTGCCAGCATCAGGAGACATCCTCCAAAACTGGGCGAGCACAGTGTTGAAATTTTAGAAGAGGCTGGTCTTGATGAGGAAACGATCAAGACCATGCTAGAATCGAAAGCAAGCCTACAATCCGAAACTGAATAATGAGAATCGCAAGCAAACCACTGACTTTTACCCTTTGGTGTTTTTTGGTCATTGAATTTTCCCAGCCTGTTTCTTCCATGGAGATGGATCTGGGTGAGTTTGCAGACCACAAATACGATACCCCGGTTTCAACGGAAGGTGCAATGCGTGCTCCTGTTGCCAAAGTTGAATCCACCGAAATCGTGTATGGTCAATCTGGAGATCAGATTCACAGGGGCTATCTCAGCAGACCCACAGCTACTGAAGCTAAATCTGCTTTGATTGTGATTCATGAATGGTGGGGACTGAATGAAGACATTCATTCCATGACCGAGCAATTGGCTGCACTGGGCTACACTGCTCTTGCAGTGGATCTTTATGACGGCAAGTCGGCGACCCAGGTTCGTGATGCTTTCGGGCTCAGTACAAATCTTTCAAGCAATGAGGAGAGGGGGCTAGAAAATTTAAAAGCTGCCTACGATTACCTGGAAGCCGAGATGGGCGCAACCAAAATTGGCGTCATTGGCTGGTGCCTGGGTGGTAAATGGTCACTGAAGACAGCACTCATGTTACCTAATGAGATTGATGCCACCGTTATCTATTACGGCAGTCTGACGGATGAAAAAGAAAAACTTGCAACACTGGATATGCCCATCATTGGTTTTGTCGGCACAAGGGACCGGTTGCACAAAGAATTTATTGCATTTGATGCCAATATGAAAGAACTGGGTAAAGATGTCAGCATTCATATCTACGAGGGAGCGAAGCATGCGTTTGCCAATGCATCCGGTACCGTTTACGAACCGGTTGCTGCTGAGGATTCCTGGGAGAAGACAGTAAAATTTCTGCAAGCCTATCTGAATTGATTTTTTTCAGTTTTAACGGCCATGCTTTTATTCATTACGATCCTCTGCAGTGTCGAAGTCTCACAGTCAGGGAAGCTGCACGGCTGCAGACTTTTCCAGATAATTATCTGTTTCGCGGAAACCGGACACAACAGTATCATCAGGTCGGGAATGCCGTTCCACCTTATCTTGCATCGCAGATTGCTGGGATAGTAAGTGATTTCCTTGAAGGGGTTGGAATCTGATCGGACATGTATTTGATATAATCTCAATATGGAAAAAGAAAAGTAATGATAACTACTGAAATAATACTTACCTTTGTGCTTGGCGCCATTGCAGGCGGGATACTAATCACCTTATTTCTGCCAGGCTTCCTGAAATCAATTTTCAGGGACACGGCCAAAAACACACTGTCCGAGGTTACCGAGGAAGTGAGCAGCAAACAGGGCGAGTACGAGGACGACATATCAAAACAACTAAAGGAGATCGAAAAATCGATCAATGCCGCCAATACTGCCTGGACCACGAACACAACCTCCATTACCAAAGAAGTAAAGGATTTATCCAAATCCCATATTCAATGGGCGGAGGCGTTATCCAATCCTGGAGAGCAGGGGGCATTGGCAGAAGAGGCTTTGGAGGTGATGCTGGAAACTGCTGGGCTTATCAAGGGTGTCAATTTTGATACTCAGCAAACTGAGTCTACAGAGCAAGGCAGGTTGAGGCCTGATTTTTATGTCTATACGCCGGATGATGGAGTCATAGTGATTGACTGCAAGGCACCGATGAAACTCTATCGGGAAGCGATTGAAACTGAAGATGAGGAGCAAAAAAAAGCCA
>CAZXZT010000154.1:0-2278 GCA_964645695.1 uncultured archaeon | reverse complement strand
ACCTCTTCGATTGTTCTTGAGATCCATAACCCATGCCAATTTTTCCTCATCGATTCCGTCCTTGTCAAAGATATACCCTCCCGAATCAGACATGGTGACAACTTTGGCACCATAGCCAATGGCCTACTCTACACAGAACTGTGCAACATTACCACTACCCGACACGGTACATATCTTACCTTCAATCTTTTCGCCTTTGGAAGCCAGCATTTCCCTAAGAAAATACACCTGCCCATACCCCGTTGCCTCTGGCCTGATCAGGGAACCTCCCCAACCATATCCCTTGCCTGTCAGGACACCTTCCCATTTCCGGGTCAATTTCTTGTACTGGCCAAAAAGGAAACCAATCTCCCTGCCTCCAACACCTATGTCGCCTGCAGGAACATCAACGTTAGCCCCAATATGACGGAATAATTCGCTCATGAAGGACTGACAAAAACGCATGACCTCCATATCCGATCTTCCCTTGGGATCGAAGTCGCTACCTCCCTTCCCACCACCAATAGGGCGCGTGGTCAGGGCATTCTTGAATATCTGCTCAAATCCTAAAAACTTGATTATGCCCAAATTCACACTAGGATGAAAACGCAAGCCTCCCTTGTAAGGGCCTATTGCGCTGTTGAACTCGACACGCATACCTCTATTGACCTGTACCCGCCCCTTATCGTCAACCCAGGGAACACGAAAAGTTATCATTCTCTCAGGTTCGGTCAATCTTTCTAGGACACGGGCATCCTTGTACTCCTGATGAAGTTCAAAAACAGGTTCAAGTGTCTCGAGAACCTCCCACACAGCTTGATGAAACTCAGGCTGTTCGGGATCTCTCTGCTTCACCAAATTGAATGCGTCCTTGACGTAGCTCATATCTGATTCGGAGTTGACAAGGAAGAGGCTATAAAAATATCTTTTATGATAATTAGTGCGCCAGAGAACCCATTGGGTCCCAGGGTGGAAGTTTGATTGGTTCCGTACTGTAAAGTTCGACCAGCTTTTTGGTCAAATGCTTCTTGTGTATGACCACCTCATACATGAATTCGCCGAACCATGAATCTGACATTATGTCGAAACCTTTCTCACCGTGATCTCCTCCCCAGCTGTTCTCTACTCTCCATTTTACTGGCTTATTATCCTTGAGGTCAACCCCTGTGAACACCATAGCATGGGTCATTACACTGTCCCCGTACTCGAGTCGTTCGGCCTTGTCCAGCTTGAATTCCGTACCGTAGAACCTGTCGAACTCAAACAGGTCCATATCCATTACACCAAACTGACGCGTGAAGAACTTGCCAACGTCACATCCGAACCAAACCGGATCGTTGGCCTTTATGGATTTAATCGCATATTTCTTGAGTTCATCATTTTCCAGATTCAAGTAACGTATGATGTTTCCCCCATGGACGTTTCCAAGGAACTCGACGGTATAAGTCCGGTTGTAGCCCGTGAAACTCCGGGGATCATTGATTAGGCAGACAAACTCGTCAAGATCAATCCCGACGTGTTCGCTGTAGAATTTCTTGGGCGTCAGGTCGGTGAAACGGTGAAACTTGTTCTTCTTGTCACGGATTGACCAGTCGAACTTCTGGGGAGGAGTGCCCAGGCTGATACACAGCATCTGATAAATTGTGGAAAGCATGTCATCCTTCATATTTCTCAGGTCGCCGGCTGATTTCCCCTTTGAATGAGCCGCGCGCAAATCTCTGCCAAATTCCCTTAACTTGCGAGTGACCAGCTTGTTCATCTGGGCCGAATTGCTACTCTGATGACTCTCGGCCATGACCTTCTTAGGTACCGTGCCATACTTCTTCAACAAATTGACGAACATGTCCCACTGACCACCATCCTGAACAGGCGAGGAAAGCAAATGCATGATAAGCCGGCTGTCCACATCCTCATCGACAGTCTCGATTATATTCTCAAGGAAGTAATTGGCTTTTTCCAGTTTATCGTAGAACATGAAATAATTCTGCGAGAATTCGAAATTCTTGAGTTTGTACTTGCGACCAAGATAGATTCTCAGCAAATTAAGACCGGCGAAGCCCCAGCATCTTCCACTCCTGTTCTGACTGGTGGCCTTCATCTCACCTGAAACTTTGTTTGAAAAAGTATGATCAATCTGCCTGAAAGCATCCCAATTCATCGCGAGCTTTCGGATGTCAGTCCTGGTAGCTGCATTCATCGACAATCTAGAAGTCGAACTGGAGTCGAAATCCTTACGGTACTTGTTGATGCCTGCCAGCGTTACGGCCTTGCCCATGACTGATTATTAGTGGCCGATATA
>CAZXZT010000153.1:0-2299 GCA_964645695.1 uncultured archaeon | reverse complement strand
CTCACAAAGTTTTATACATGTCTAGTATTTGTGCAAAAATATTTTGGGCGACAAGTATATTTATTCGGCGTACATGTAACCCGCCTGAGTGCTTCGGGGAGGAGAAGAATTCGGCTCTACTATTATGAAAGTAAGGCTTGAGGTCTTGTCAAAAGCTGTTGGATCCTTCTGAGAAAAGATGCTGCTGCTGCGCCATCAATCACCTGGTGGTCTACAGTAAGGCTCAAGGTCATCATCTCTCTAACGACTATTTCACCTTTTTTGACTACTGGTTTCTCAACAGACCTGCCCACACCCAAAATCGCACTTTGGCCAGCATTTAAAATTGGAGTGAATCCATCTACAGAACCTAATACACTTATAGTGAAGGTTCCGCCACCAATTTCCTCTGGGGCTAATTTACCTTCTCTAGCTTTTTCAGCTAAAAGATCGCTGTCTTTAATTATTTCATGTATGTTTTTATCACCAACATTATTTATCACAGGAACAATCAACCCGCCTTTTATAGACACAGCAAATCCGATGTTAATTTCGTTATAATATCCAATTTTCCCTTCTGACAAAACCGTATTAAATTCAGGGTGTCTTTTCAAAGATTCCGCACATGCTTTAATCAATATGTGTGCCATAGTGATGGAAGTTCCATTTTCTTTAGAAAAAGATTTCCTCTCTTGTTGAGCATCGGTAACATCAAGTTCTAAGAAAAAACTAAGCTGAGCAGTAGACGAAAGACTGTTTTTCATATGAGACGCTATGCTTTTACGCATACCTGTTAATTCTTCTACCCTGTCTGCACTTTGTAAAGCGTCCGTTCCGCTTTCATTCTTACTCCCACCAGAAGACGACGCTTTTTGAACGTCAGCCTCTGTAATCCTTCCACCTGGTCCAGTAGGATCCACTTCAGCCAAATCAATGTTAAGCTTACTTGCTAAACGCCTAGCCCCAGGCGTCGATCGTACAGGTTTCTCAGCACCGTCCGATTTTGCACCTTGAAGTTTCTTTTTCCCAATTAACTTGGGTTTCAAACCAGAATCGCCAGAACTTTGTTCTTCAACAGGAGCACTTTCTCCTTCAGCCAATATGTAACCAATCAACCCATTTACTTCGACCGATTGTCCGATTTCTACTATCGGATGAAATGTTCCTGTGGTAGTTGCTTCCAAATCATAGTTGATTTTTTCAGTTTCAATTTGCGCGATAACATCTCCCCGAGAAACAGCATCTCCTTTATTCTTAAGGAATTTTGATATGGCTCCTTCAGACATAACCATTCCTAGCTTTGGCATAACAATCTTTTCTGGCATTAATTCACTCCTGTCGTCTATAGCTCTATTCTAATAAAGAGGCTGCCGCAGAAATAACTCGTTCTTTCGTAGGAAGAAAAGCCATTTCCAATGGGAGGCTATATGGAACTGATGCATGAGGAGAAGTCACCCTTACTGGAGGCGCATCCAAGTAATCAAATGCCTGTTCTGCTACCAGTGCGGAAATGTCAGTTGCTACACTACATCTTGGATAATCTTCGTCTACTATCACCACTTTTTTTGTTTTAGTAACTGAATTCAAAATGGTTTCTTCGTCAAGCGGCGATATTGACAATAAATCAATTACCTCAACAGAATAACCGGCGTTTTCTAGTTCTTCTAATGCCTGCACACAAAGCAAAGTGGTGTAACCTAATCCAATTAGGGTTATATCCGTTCCCTCTTTTACAATATTTGCTTTACCTATCGGGATTTCATAAATATCTTCGGGCACATGAATTCCGTAAGAGAGCCCTTGATTGACTTCTGCAGTAGTTCCCCTTCCCATTAACATCTTGTGATTAAAAATAATTACCGGGTCTGGGTCTCTTATAGCGGCAACATGTAATCCCTTGGCAGTATAAGGATCTGAAGGAACAACGCATTTTAACCCAGGGAAGTGCGCAAACGTTGAATAAAGAGTTTCAGAATGCTGCGCCGCAGCATTCGTGCCAGCACCAATGCTTGTCATGATTGTTAACGGCATTGGTAATTTTCCGCCAAACATGTAATGCATTTTGGCAGCGTTGTTGAAAATTTGGTCACCGCACACCCCAATAAATCCAACAAACATCAAATCAACCACAGGCCTTAATCCCGTAGCAGCAGCCCCAACACCTGCCCCCATAAAACCAGCTTCAGAAATTGGGGTGTCTCTTATTCTTTCTGGACCAAATTTTTTAATTAGTCCTTTAGTCAACCGAAAAGGACCTCCCCAAGCGTCCTCTTTGTCGTCCCTACCGGCTCCACCTGCTATATCTTCTCCCATCACAAAT
>CAZXZT010000152.1:0-2316 GCA_964645695.1 uncultured archaeon | reverse complement strand
CTCTCGAGGAGTTGGGCATCAACATCTCGATTGCCGATCCGAAGGGCGAGTCCGGAGAGTCATTGGAAGGCGACGATGGGGCCCTCATCCAAGAGGCCATATTCCAGCAGGACGGAATCAACTGGATCTCATTCACCTACAGGTGCCAAGCGGATGTTGCGGCGGAGGACATTGTTCCCAAGGACGACGAGATAGAGGAGGCGCGATGGTTCACCAAGGAGGAGGCGTTGGGCAATGCCGTCTCCCTTTTCGATATCGAGGCGATACTCAGAATTGATCAGTGAAATCCACGTCTTCCTTATCGTCATCTTCCAACTGATCCTCGACTGAGACTAGGTCCACATCGGGCTTTTCGGTTCTAACGAAGAACTGAATGACGACGATTCCTACAATAGCCAATATCAGTACCAAATACAACGGGTTATCAGTGACTATGCTAATCACCAAACCCAATCCTGTCTCGTCCTCGGAATCGCATATGCCGTCGCCGTCACTGTCGGGCGGAACGTCACTGCTATCCGTTGGATCAGTCCCACATATGAACTCGTCAGAGTCGGACCATCCATCATTGTCGTCGTCGGAATCTGCATTGTTTCCAATGCCATCGTTGTCGGTGTCCTCCCATTCAGTCGAATCCAGTGGGAAGGCGTCGTATATGTCTAGGACGCCATCGCCGTCGTCATCAGTGTCGGCGTTGTTCCCTATGCCGTCGCCATCTGTGTCTGTAGTCTCGTTGGCATCATCCGGGAAGTCATCATCGACATCCAGCACCCCGTCTCCATCGTCATCGGTGTCGGCGTTGTCACCTATGCCATCGCCGTCGGTGTCCTCCCACTCATCGGGATCCAAGGGGAATGCGTCGAATTCATCGGGTACAGAATCACCGTCGTCATCGGTGTCTGCGTTGTTGCCGATGCCGTCCATGTCCGTGTCGAACCATTCGAACGGATCCTGCGGGAACGTGTCGTTCGCGTCATCATACCCGTCATCATCATCATCATTGTCCTCAGTTAGGTTGGTAGCACAGTTGAACACTATCCAATCGGGCATGCCGTCCATATCTGTGTCTACAGCTGCGCACTCATCGAGAGGGAAGGCGTCGTTGGTATCCTCGTAGCTGTCATTGTCGTCGTCAGTGTCCTGCGTATCACAAGTCCCGTCTCCATCGTAATCAGCAGGAGTGGATGTAGCATCGAGGGGGTCAGAATTCCCGCATGCAAGCTCAGTAGCGTCGTCCCAGCCGTCCCCGTCATCGTCGGTATCGGCATTGTTGCCAATACCATCTCCGTCCGTGTCTATCCATTCAGTAGGATCTAGGGGGAAATCGTCAGCGTAGTCGAAGTGTCCGTCATTGTCATCATCTGGATCAATAATGTCGGGCACGCCGTCTTCGTCTGTGTCGACATAGCACTCGTCGATAGAAATGGCGCCAGTACTAGTGGTTGAAGTTCCTGTGGGGCATGCGGTCTGATTAGTCGAACCGAGGAAATTCACGTAATACCCTATGGATGCTAGGATGCAACTTGTCTGGCCTGAGGATGGTTGATATGATCCTAGGAAGCATTCAGTCTGATTTGATGATGCATGGTTTGGAACGTGATATCCAGGTGATGCGTCTACGCAACTTGCTTGGCCGTAGTTGGATTGATAGGTCCCCGCAGTGCAACCAACTTGGAACCAAGAAGCGTTCGAAGGAACGTAATAACCTGGTTCTGCAGGGATGCACGATGACTGGCCGGTTACATTCTGGAAGGTTCCAGCTAGACACTCGATCTGATCGGCTGAACCTGCGTTAGGGACGTGATGCCCCAAATCTGCCTCGATGCAGTCTGCCTGATTTGAGGAGCCATTCAGCGGGTTGTACGTGCCCGCGGAGCAGGGGGTCTGTGTAGAGGAGCCCGTGGTGTCGACATAATGCCCAGGCGTGGCAGGCAGGCAGGAGGCCTGTCCCGTGTATGGCTGGTATGAACCTGGAGGACAGGGGGTGGGATATGTTGCAGCTGTGGTGTTGACGAAGTGACCGATTGGGGAATCGGTGCACCCGACCTGCCCGGTCAGGTCTTGGTAGGTGCCTAGATTGCAGGCGGTTTGGTTCGCCGACCCTGAGGTGGGTACGTGATACCCAGCATCCGCATCTATGCAGTACGACTGTCCTGAATTCGGCTGGTAACTCCCAGGGTTGCAGGGATACTGTATGGTCGAGGCGTTCACTCCAACATAGAATCCGGGAGAAGCGTCGATACAGCTGGACTGGCCGGTGCTGGGCTGGTATGTTCCAAGTGAGCATGCGGTCTGGTTGGTTGACCCGGGATTCGC
>CAZXZT010000151.1:0-2324 GCA_964645695.1 uncultured archaeon | reverse complement strand
CTATCCAATTCCCTTAGTTCTTCCCACATCTTCTTGGTTTTGCTATTAGGTTTGGGCATTTTAACAGTTATTCTAACATGCTGGCTTCCCTTGCTGCTAGGTCTGGTAATATCTGGCATACCTTTTCCTCTAAGTCTCAGAACATCACCTGATTGTGTTCCGGTCGGTATTTTCAATTTTACATCTCCTGAAAGTGTTGGAACTTTCAGACTGTCTCCCAATACTGCCTGAGCAGGTGTCAGATCCAGATCAAGTATGATTTCATTGTCTTGTCTCTGGAATATTTTGTGGGGTTTAACATTGACAACAATGTAGAGGTCACCCTTGGGACCCTTATTGGGTCCTGCGCTTCCCTGTCCCCTCATCCTGAGCCTGAAACCATCATCGGCCCCAGACGGAATCCTCAATTTTATTTTCTTCTTGATGGGTAATATTCCCGAGCCTTTGCAGTTTTGGCATGGTTTGTCAACAACTTTCCCTGATCCGTTACAGTCCGAGCAGCCTTCAGTCGTAACAGTCTGCATGAATCCCCTTCTCATCATTTTTCTGACCATTCCCTGTCCACCACAGGTATTGCAGGTCTTTGCGCTACCACCTTCTGCAGCTCCGGAGCCACTGCATTTATGGCAATTTCCGTTTCGGGGTATCTCTACTTCCTTTTCGATTCCACGGTGAGCCTCTTCCAGAGTCATAGTAATATCATATCTGAGATCATCTCCTCGATTGTCCGGTCCTCTCTGACCTCCGCCAAAGAATTGTGAGAATATGTCTCCCATTCCACCTCTTTGACCTCCTCCAAATAATTGTCCAAAGATATCAGAGATGTCAGCCCCGTGGCTGAATTGATCCCATGAGAATCCTCCGCCTCCAAAGTCAACACCTTCATGCCCAAAACGGTCGTAACGTCCTCTTTTTTCCGAATCGGCCAGGACCTCGTAAGCTTCGGATATCTCCTTGAATTTCTCCTCTGCAATTTCGGGACTTTCATCACTGGCATCAGGATGATGTTTGCGAGCTAGTTTCCGATATGCCTTCTTGATGGTTCTCTCGTCAGCATCTTTTGATACTCCCAGTATTTCGTAATAATCTCTTTTGGCCATGGGCATGCGTCCTATTTTGTGCTTTTAATAAAACTTTAGAATTGGCGTCCAGCCAGTCCTCTAGCACCCCACACTACAGTTGCCAGTCCAATTCCAAGCATGACTAGCATAGCGGTCAATGGTTCTGTCGCTATGTTCACAACTTCATTATCTACCAGTTTTGTCAACCCATATTCTTCGGCAGTTACATTCCAGCCCATGTCCTTTAGTCCATCAAACCTTACAGATTCTAGATAGTGGCTGACGGTTATCTGCTGATACTGTGATCCTGAAATTACCACTTCCCAAAGAATCCAGTAAACTATCCCCAGAAGAAAAGGCCTTTCAAAGTAGGAACTTATCAGGCAAAATATTCCTAAATATGCAATAGATTCGAAGAAAACGGTCTTAATTACCAGCCAGAGGACATCAAGTTCTTCCATAATTCCGTGGATACCTGCCCCCATCATCAGAATCACGTACATCACCATGCTTGATAACGCCAGTATGGCAAACATGCACATCGCTCCTGCAATATAACGGTAAAAAATGATTTCCAGAGGCATTACCGGAGTGGTACGCAATATTTGCATCGTTTTTTTATTAAATTCTTCATTGATTAACTCGGAGCTAAACATTATAGCGAGTAATACACCGATAAATTTGATGATGAAAAGACTGGCAAACGTCATGAAGAATTCTCTCAGCTCTTCATGGATTAGCCCACCACCATCATTGTAGTATATTTTTTCACCATCAATTAATTCGAATTGTCTTTCGTCAGCGAATTCGTAGTAGGCCCAGAGTCCTAGAAGGCACGGTAGCATCATAACAGCGATCAGAATCCAAGTTAGAGGATTGACCAGAAGTCTATGACTACAATCCCGCATTATAGGTGGGAACAGATTTTTCGAACGATTGAATATAGCAATTATATCCATTGAGAACCTCCTACTATCTTATCATAAAGTGAATCCAGAGAATCATCGTCAGAATTGATTTTTGTTACAGCTATCTTCTCTTTCTGCAGAATCTTGGGAAGTTCCAGATAAAATGTCTCGGCCCTGTCAGTTTCAAGCAGTATCTCTCCCTGTTCTTCATTCACTCTGGCAGCTCTTACCCACTCTTCATCCAGCATTCTTTTGGCTAGAGTTCTAAGATTCACCTTATTGATTGGTGAGACCTTGACCTGTCTTGGGATATGATCCATTAATTTTCGAATTTCGTGCCTGTCTCCTGAGGCGA
>CAZXZT010000150.1:0-2328 GCA_964645695.1 uncultured archaeon | reverse complement strand
ATATGGCAGAGAGTGGGAGCTTAAAAACTGCGGAGGCCCATAAGCCTTTATGACTGTTTTAGGATTAAGGACGTGCCATGGCATCCAACAAAAAGCATAAGCCATACGTCTCAGCAACGACAATCTTACCCGAAATAACAACACAAGGAATTATTCTGGCGATAATTCTAGGAATGCTACTGACTGCCGCGAACGTCTATCTGGGATTGTATGTTGGAATGACTGTAAGTGCCTCCATTCCGGCTGCCGTGATCTCAATGGCTGTTCTGAGAAGCCTTGCAAAGGCAAATATCGCGAAGGGAACCAATATTCTTGAGAATAATTGGGTCCAAACTGCCGTCTCTTCAGGAGAATCGCTAGCAGCAGGAGTAATCTTCACTCTGCCTGCACTTCTGGTTATGAACCAAACCAGTAATGGCGAGATTGGCTGGTCCGAATTTCCATATTTCAAGACGCTGATAATAGCTCTGGTTGGTGGCACAATCGGAGTTCTTTTCTCGATAAGTCTCCGCAGAATCTTCATAGTTAAGGAAAAATTGCCATATCCTGAAGGCGTGGCCTGTGCCGAAGTCTTAGTTGCCGGTGAGAAAGGAGGTTCACAGGTAATGCCGATCTTTGCAGGGATAGCCTTTGGAGCCATCTACAAAATCATGTCTTCACTCATGGTCACGGTAGACAATACCGTAAAACAGGTTAGCATTGGACTCTGGGAACATGGCTGGCAGGGTTTCTACACTCTTACCGGAAAATTGAACTCCTCAACGGCCTATGCAAAATCCAAGACGACTTTTTATCTTGGTGCCGAATTCTCTCCAGCGTTGCTCGGTGTGGGTTACATTGTTGGACCTGCAATTGCCAGTTTCGTGTTCTTTGGCGGATTGTTGGGCGCTGTTGTGATAATGCCAATAGCTAGTACTCTTCTAAATCCGACTGACGCATTCATAGAACAGTTCGCAAACGCGGCAATGTCTGGAGAGACGGTCAATTATGGTGATTATGCGAACCATATCAACGGCCGAAGAAGAATGGTAGGAGTAGGAACTATGCTAGTTGGTGGATTGTACACTTTGGTAATCATGCGTGAAGCTCTAATCAAAGGTATCACCGAAATGATTGAAGCGACCAAACAGACCGTTACCAAAGGCAGTGGACTACGAACCGATGAGGATCTTCCTGCAAAATCAATCGCTCTGACCAGTGTTGCAATGGCAGTTCCCATGTTCTTCATGGTGTGGCTTGTTTCCGGACTGCTACTGCCTGCAATACTATCTCTGGTCATAATTTTCACGGCTGGATTTCTATTTGCAGCAGTAGCAGGATATATGGCCGGCATAGTTGGGAGTAGCAACAATCCACTTTCAGGAGTAACAATTATCGTAGTTATTCTGACTGCAACAACTTTTGCGTTGTTGAACAGTCTGGTATATGGTGGTGAAAACACGGCTGAATTACAAGTTGCAGTCATAGGTGTAGCTGCATTTGTAGCTTGTGCAGGAGCAATCTCTGGAGATAATCTTCAGGATCTGAAAACCGGATACATAGTTGGTGCTACACCATGGCGTCAACAGATTGGACAAGTCGTGGGCGTTGCGGCAGGTGCTCTGGCAATACCACTTGTCCTTAATTTGCTGGCGGACCAAATCATAAATGGAGATCTGGAAGCGCCTCAAGCCTTCTTGATGGCCAGCATAACAAGTGGAATTCTGGGTGGTGGAATGGATTGGTCTATGGTTTTCATGGGTGCTGGAATTGCATTCTGCCTGATAGCGCTTAGACATACGGATGAATATGTCAACATTCTAATCTGCGCATATGTTCTTTTCCTGATCGGAGGATTCCTAGAGGAGGCAATACCTGCATTTCTGTTCTCTGGAAGTCTGCTTGTTGGAGCTACACAACTCTGGATAAGAGACAAAGGCGGATTGAATATATCCATAATGGCTGTAGCCGTAGGAATGTACCTCAGTCTCAAGATGACCGTTCCTATATTTATTGGAGGGATGCTGAAGATGTACGTTGATAGCAGGTTTAATGCTCCTCTAAAGAAAGGAAGACCTGAACTTTTCAGGAAGGGACAAGAAGAGAAATTATCAGGCGAAAAAGAGAGGCTCCACAGTCCAGGAATACTGTTCGCTTCAGGGTTAATTGCTGGAGAAGCTATAATGGGAATCGCGTTAGCTGCAATGGCCGTGTCTGGAATATATCTGGGAATACTTGATGAACCCTCGATTTATCCTGCAATGTTGGTATTTGGCGTAGGTGCTACAATAATGGCTGGATTCAGCCTGAAGCAAATGAATGACAAAGATTTCGGGAAAGTGGAAGAAT
>CAZXZT010000149.1:0-2331 GCA_964645695.1 uncultured archaeon | reverse complement strand
GGCAACGCTACGAAAAGGAAATCCTTCCTCTTGCCAATAAGGTAATCACAGTAGTCGATGAGGCTGCCGAAAGACTACAAGAATCGGGAGCGGTAGATCCAGAGCACATGACAGTCGTAATGAACGTGGAGGAGAAATCGTGGTTTGATGACCTAGCCACGTCAGAAAGTATAGCCGACGATACAATTCGGCTTGTCTATGTTGGAGGAGTAAGACCACACAGAGGATTAGACCTTGTCATCACTGCTTTGTCAGAGATACCCCGCGAGCATAAAGTTTCACTGAGAATAGTTGGTGCTAGGGGGGAATACGCATCTGAACTGGTAAAACTTGCGTCAGATCTTGAAATAGGGGAAAGAGTAGACCTAGTTGAATGGCTCCCTCTAAAGGAGATTCCAAACGCTATTCTGGAATGCGACATCGGAATAGTACCACATCAGAAACACGCTCACACCGACGCTACGATTCCACATAAACTCTTTCAGTATATGCTGGCAAGCAAACCCGTGCTCGTCAGTAATTGCAGACCCCTAGAGAGAATAGTAAAAGAAACAAAATCTGGTTTAGTCTTTGAGTCTGGAAATCCTTCAGATCTTGCACTAAAGATATCAGATCTGGCTACAAATTCCAAACTTTGCGAGGAACTCGGTTCAAACGCCCGCAAATCAGCGATGGGCCCCTACAGTTGGGAAGTTGAAGGCCAGAAATTGGTTGGTCTTTATGATAAATTTCAATGATCGGTCTGAACTATCTCCAGAAGTACGCCACCTGTGTCTTTGGGGTGAAAGAAAGCTATCTTCGTGTCGTCTGCACCCGACCGTGGGGCTTCACCAATCGCTTCCAAACCATTCCCTTTGGCTTTAGCTAGCGCTTCTTCAATATCATCAACTTCCAACGCTAAATGATGAATTCCCGGTCCTTTTTTGTTCATGAATCTGCCAACGGGCGTATCGTCCCCCATCGGTTCCAATAATTCAATTTCGTAATCTCCAACCTTCAGATGGGCTGTGGTCACGCCTTCCGAATCGACTTTTTCGGTATGAACTAATTTTAGTCCAAATGATTCCCATATGGGCAACCTCTCCTTGATGGAGTCAACTGCGATACCAATGTGCCTAATCTTCATAATCTTCTTCTGAATGCTACAATTATACAACTTAGTACAGCAAAGGCAAATCCGAAACCTGGAGAATCTTCTTTCATTTCTTCACAATCCATTTCTGTACAAACCCAAAATCCATCCCCCTCTGAGTCGAATTCACAAGAACAGGAATTACAATCTTCATTTTTTACATCTCCTTCAACACATTCACCATCAGTTTGCTGATCTTCTAAAGTAGCATCACACTCATCATTCGGATCAAATGGACATACATCAATATCGTTCTTGACGCCATCATTATCAGAATCATCTATGCACCCGTCAGCATTCGCGTCATGTCCGCTTGAATCTTCTTCAGGGCAAGCATCATCATCATCTGAAATCCCATCATTATCACTATCTGGAGAATCTTCAGTTTCGTTATTTCCAGTTTCTTCATTTTCTTCTTCTTCCTCGGAGTACACACCATCCACACAGGCGCCAGTTCCAACAACGAAATCCAAATATGCACCTGCTAGAACTGTTGCATTCTCCACATCTGAATTGAGGTCGTCACTTTCATAGAGAGAGGCATTGATGGAATAACATCCTCTATGCAGTGAAAATGTGAAATTGTATTGATCACCATCTCCTTCGATATCATCCCACCACCAATCAAGACCTCCCCACTCATCGTTACCAATCTGCTTGATTAGGATTATAGCGATGTAATTCACATCTAGCTGGAGGTCGTTGACCTCAATCTGGTAACTGTAATTCCATTCCCACTCTTTGTGCGGAGGTGTGTCAACCAGAGCCACATGGTTCACCGTGATGGTTTCATCGCCACTGTCAGGTTCAACAACAGTAATTGTAGCGGTCATGGAGCTATGATAGTCACATTTGTAATCGTACGTTCCAGCTTCAGTAAAAGTAAAGGACCAAGTAGCACCAGTAGCTATATTTCCAGAATCAAAGGAAGCTGGCCCACCAGTACTAGTTGCAGTATGCGCCATTCCATCATTATTTGTCCAAGTAACAGTATCTCCTACAGTGATAGTTAAATCTTCAGGATTGAATTTCATATTGTCCGTAATAGAAATATCATAATCTTCAGCTGAGACTGAAGGAATAACCATCACGATAACAGAAAGCACAAGAGCAATTGCTAATGCAAAAGATTGCATTTTGTTTCCATATATTATTTCTAACATAACATTGTACTTCAGATATGAGTATATAAAAAGTAA
>CAZXZT010000148.1:0-2395 GCA_964645695.1 uncultured archaeon | reverse complement strand
AGGTATGACTGGGCACAGGATTTACTGGAGTGGTTCAATTACTACTTGTATGAAGGGAATCAGAAACCTTATCTTCATGTTGAAATGCAAGATAATCTAGGAGGATGGAGAGTCGAGGAGACATGGCCTGCAAATGATCGAGAATTCTTGCAATTACCAATAGGTGAAGGACTTAGTGTTGTATCTGGTAGTGGTCTGGTTGGACCAACAAATACATTGACGCTAGAGACTAAAGTATTTGAAAATGAAACTCGTATTTCTGGAATGCCGACCTTCCATGTAGACGTAACAATTCCACTTGGTCAAACGTCAGGACATCTCTACATTGAATTGTCTATTGCTGGAGGAATACATTTAGGGCACGGAGTTATGGATCTCAGATATCATGAAGGAGGGCGGGAATGTGGCCAGCCTTGTACGGTAACAGGGACCGTAAATGCCAAAATGCAAATGTTTGCCATGGATGTAGTTGTACCGGCTGGGAGTACGCTACAACTTGTAGTGAGTCAAACTGATGATGACTATGTCCCTTCTCCAGTAAGTAGCGGATACGTGACGATTGGGACGAATCAAAACAGCATTCTGACACTGCCTATTATTGAAAGAGGGGCAGATGATCTTTTCACACCACCTATATGGTATACTGAAGAATAGAATTATTTCTTCTTGGAAGTTGCTTTGGTACTCTTCTTTGCGGTAGATGCCTTGGTAGCTGGTTTGGAACGGCTTCTGGTTGGCTTGGAAACTTCGTGAAGGTGCACGTCCCTTTGTGGAAAGGCGATAGTTATGTCAGCCTCCTTAAGCTTGTCAAATACCTGATGGTGAAGGTCCGAATTAATCTGTCTTATCTTGATAACATTCTTTATCCAGACGACAAGGACAAATGTCAATGACGAGTCGCCAAAATTCTGGAAACGGACCAGAGGTGTTCGGGTCGGATCATCCTGTTCGATATCTGTGTTGTCTCTGGCGACTTCCAGAAGCAGTTTTTCGACTTGATCCGGATCTGAAGAATAGGAAACCCCCACCTCTACTCGGCTACGGTAATAGCGATCCGGCCTGGTAAGATTCAGAATTTCCTGATTCGCCAGCGAATTGTTCGGTATTATGATAATGACATGATTTACTATGTCGTAAATCTTGGTTGATCGGAGGCCAATCTCTCTGATTAGACAGTAAGTATCATTGAAGTATATCATATCGCCTGTTTTGAAACCCTGATCCAGAAGCAATAAAATCCCAGAGAAGAAATTGCTGAGAGTATCCTGTGCCGCAAGGGCAATAACCAGCCCTACAACGCCAACACCTGCAAGAAGAACACCAAAATCAACATGGTAAGTTGAGAGAAAATTTGTGATACCGAAGATAATTATCAGAAGTGATCCAATTATTTCAAGCAGTGGGCCATATTGCGTATCTGTTTTTCCAACGGTCAGCCAATCCGAAATAACCGGTACAAAATAGTTCGAATAGGCCTTCAGAAGAAATATAGTCATAATGACCACAAATATGGAATCCACAAAATCAATCAGTATTGTGGTATAGGGAGATAGATCTGGTTCAGTACCGCTTCCATCATTAGCTCTGGCGATCTCACCGAGGAACAGAGAAAAACCACGTGTCATGATCATCCAGAAGACAACGACCGTAGGATCCCACTCCCATTCACGGAGGCCTCTGAAATAGAGCGCTAACGGAATAATGAATACAAGAGTCAAGAACGCAACGAAAATCATCAGTATCAGAATCAAGATGGATAATTCGGTGAATACGATTAAGTCTGCTCCTGTATCATTGTCAGTGAACAGATAGCGCCTAGGGACAGCCTCTGAAATATACGGACGGAGAAACCATATAGTTAAAAGTGAAAGAACTAAACTAAACGCCCTACCAAATGGGAAGTCTGGCTTGAGGCCAAATCTCATTGTTATCGTCTGCTCTGGCTTTGGCACGATTCTCCATTTGAAAATAGTTTATAAGTTGCTAAGGTGACAAAATACTATATAGCATCTTAGAATAACGAGACATGGCCGACCTGATGAGCGATGGCGACGTCGAAAAATCACTAAAAGGACTAGATGGGTGGACCTATGATGATGTGTACAAACAGGTGCACAAAGATTTCGTTTTCGGTAACTTTGAAGCGGCAGTAACCTTTGTTCAGCACGTTGCCAGCATAGCCAGCGAAATGGACCATCATCCCGATATCCTGATTCACAAGGGTGGCAGTGTCAGGATAACTGCAACCACACATGACATGGGTGGCATAACTGAAAAGGACATTGCTCTTGTTGATAGTCTGGAAATTCTGGTTAATACATAAATAATTATCTAGGATATTGTAAGTTCTTTGACTATATACTCATCAGAGGTCTTATCGATATATTCTATCAAA
>CAZXZT010000147.1:0-2428 GCA_964645695.1 uncultured archaeon | reverse complement strand
TCATATCTGTGAGAATAACAAGAATATCATATCCATGCTCAAATGCAAGGTATTCTGCCGCAGTCAGAGCCATACGGGGTGTGATTAAGCGCTCTACAGCAGGGTCGCTCGCCAAATTCATGAGTACGACTGCTCGTGAAAGAGCACCAGTACGCTCGAAATCAGACATGAAATAATGTGCTTCTTCATTAGTTATACCCATTGCTGCAAAGACAACCGCAAACTCACGATCACTTCCCAATGTCTTAGCTTGTCTTGCAATCTGTAACGCAATGTCATTATGGGGCAGTCCTGAACCGGAAAAGATAGGCAACTTTTGACCCATAACAAGAGTGTTCAGACCATCTATAGTAGATATCCCGGTCTGGATGAATTCCTGTGGAGAATCACGAGAGTAGGGATTGATAGCTGCACCGATAATCTCGCTCCTTTTCTCAGGTACAATTGACGCACCACCATCTATCGGCTCTCCAGCACCATTAAGGATTCGTCCAAGCATTTCTTTTGACACCGAGAGTTTGATTGTTTCGCCTAGGAACTTTACCCCAGACGCTCGATCAATACCAGACGTACCCTCGAAAACTTGCACCACTACTATATCTTTAGAAGTGTCGAGTACTTGTCCTCTCTTGGTTGAACCATCGGGCATTGAAATCTGTACCAATTCACCATAACCCACAGGTTCCGTCTTCTCAACAAAGACCAAAGGTCCAGCAATCTCACTTATTGTTTTATACTCTTTTTGCATTTTAGTCCTCCTTTAATTCCGATATTTCATTTTTAATCCGCTTTCTCAACCCTGGTAATAAATCATTGAAATTCTCTTCAAACTTAGAGCGACCAAGTTCTTCCAATACTGAAACGCCAGTTAGATCTGGAACAGAGATTCCTGATGCAAGGGCTGTTTCAGCTAATTCTTTGTAATACAATATCACATCTAGAAACTCAGCTTGAACATTAACCTTACAATAAGTATCTACATCGTGGAAAGCATTTTGCTGCAAGTAGAATTCTCTCAACAACCGGGCAACTTCCAACGTAAGCTGCTGATCCTCAGGGAGAGCATCGGAGCCAACCAATTGTACGATTTCCTGAAGTTCAGCTTCTTCCTGTAATACGGCCATAGCTGTTGCAATATTATCACTCCAGTTTTTGGATGCATTATCACGATACCAATCACCTAAGACCCGATTGTATAGTGAATAACTTGTCAGCCAGTTAATCGCTGGAAAGTGTCTCTTCTGTGCTAATTTGGAATCCAGAGCCCAGAATACCTTGACGATTCGCAGGGTATTCTGTGTAACCGGTTCCGAAAAATCCCCACCGGCAGGTGAAACTGCCCCAATTACTGTTACAGAACCATCATCTCCAGCCATGGTTTCAACTCTACCGGCTCTCTCATAGAATTCAGAAAGTCGGGAAGCCAGATATGCAGGATATCCTTCTTCGCCTGGCATTTCTTCAAGTCTCGAGGAAATTTCGCGCATAGCCTCTGCCCATCTTGATGTCGAATCTGCCATCAGAGAAACGTCATAACCTTGATCACGGTAATACTCTGCCAATGTAATACCGGTGTAGACTGAAGCTTCTCTAGCCGCCACAGGCATGTTTGAAGTATTCGCAATAAGAACCGTCCGGTCCATCAAGGGTCCACCTGTCTTGGGATCCTTCAAATGGGGAAATTCAGTTAGAACTTCCGTCATCTCATTGCCTCTCTCACCACATCCTACATAGACCACAACCTGTGCATCTGACCACTTTGCCAGAGTTTGCTGGGTAACTGTCTTACCAGTACCAAAACCGCCTGGAATTGCGGCCGTACCTCCCTTAGCTATTGGAAATAGGCCATCCAAAGTTCTAGTTCCTGTAACTAATGGTATATCCGGTGGATGTTTTCTAGAAAATGGCCGTGGTTCACGAACCGGCCATTTATGCATTAATTGCAATTTAGTTCCATCTTCAAGCGTACCTATTACTTCATCAACTGTGTATTTTCCTTTCTTTATGCTCTTAATCTTCCCATTCACATTGGGGGGGACTAATATTTTGTGTACTATAGTTGGAGTTTCCTGAACAGTTCCCAAGATGTCTCCGCCATTAACTTCGTCGCCAGCTTTAACAGTGGCCTTGAAATCCCATTTTATGCTGTGGTCAAGACCTGGTGCCGTAACTCCTCTGAGAATATAATCACCCATACTGTCCTGCAGTACTGGTAAAGGTCTCTGGATTCCATCATAAATTGATCTGAGAAGACCTGGTCCCAGCTCTACTGACAATGAGGCTCCTGTGTTCTCAACAGGTTCACCAGGCATTATACCTGATGTATCCTCATACACCTGAATTGTGGATTTCTCCCCTTCCAGACGTATGACTTCACCCATCAACTTCTCGTGGCCTACTAGTACCACATCATACATTCGAGGGGATA
>CAZXZT010000146.1:0-2591 GCA_964645695.1 uncultured archaeon | reverse complement strand
AAGACCTGAGACAGCATCCTCTTCGGATACTTCCTCTTCCTCATCTTCATCCTCTTCTTCAGAGGACGACGCTTCTTCCACTGGCTCGGATGCCACGGCCACAGTAGTCGCGGCCACGTTACCGAGCATCTCCTTCAACTCATCATCGGCACCATCTCCAGCGTGCCCAGCGACACCAAGCATCGCACCATGGGCCTTGGCCAAGAGGGCCTTGATTGTTGACTCCGAGGGGTATGCAGTCATGATTGCAACCGCCAAAGCATCGTTATGTGCCTTGGAGAGCAAGGGTCGCATTGTTTTCCCAGTGAAATACCGTGTGTTGAATGCCAGATTGAATGCCTGCACCGTGGCTGTCTTGACACTGCCACGGAACTCGTTCAGATCTATGTCGAGCACGTCCGAAAGATAGAATGTCTCTCCATCAAACGCGCCCAACAATTGCATTCCTACGGTTATCGGATAAATCTCAAGTTTAGTAAGTGCGGCTGCAACGTCGGCATTGATCACCTCGCCTTGCTCTACCGCAGTGTGCTTCTTTCGAATCACGACCTTCCCCTTTTCAATAGCTGCAGGGAAACCAGCATTCTGGAAATCTCCTACAACCGGTCCAGCCGGAAAAGCTGTTGGACCTTTTTCAATCACAATCTTTGAAGATGCTATCTCTCCGCCCTTGGCCGGAGCTTGAGTCTGTGAATCAACTAGCATCTGGAATATCTTGAACGGACTCTCGGTTGATGACAAAAGGGCAATCTGATGAGGTTCGAAGATATCTACGATCTGTTCGACGCCTTTCTTACTCTTCGAAGCATTCTTCAGTGCCAACTTCAAGAGCCGGTTCCGGGACATTCTCAGTCTCACGCCCATTTCCCTAAGCGAAGAACGCATGGTCAACATCTGCTTGGCACCGATTCCAGTCACATCTACAAGACCCACCACTGGAGCAGACTGCACGAAGTTCTGTATATTGGAAACTTCCTCGCGTTTCCAATCTGCAACAATGGCTTTTGGCTTCATCCTAGCCTCACCGCCCTGCCCATGCTGGTCTTGACCCATATGGATGCTATGTTGTCCGTTCCCCGGTCGAGATTCGATTCTACACGCTTCAGGATAGTTTCAAGATTTTCGGCCAGCTGATCCTGAGACATGGAAACATTTCCAAAAGGCACATGAAATGTCGGGCGATCCTTGGAACGGACTGGAACTATGTTTGTCAATCCGTTTATTACTCTTCCAATATCTGCCTGAGGAGGGATTGGTCTAGGCATCTTTCCCCTAGGACCTAAAACAACACCAAGACTCTTACCGATACTGGCCATCAGACCGGTCTCGGCAACAAAGAAATCGAAACGATTTGCTAATTTTCTAGCTTCCCTCTTGTTTTCGGCGAGCTCATCAATCTGATCTGGAGATATGACTGTGTCCACTATCTTCTTGGAAACTGCGGCCATCTCTCCCTGAGCGAAAACTGCAACTCTTGCCGGCTTTCCTCTACCATGAGGAAGTGCCACCTCTGCATTAATCCTCTTCTGGGGATTCTGGAGATCAACATCACGAAGATTTATTGCAACTTCTACAGTCTCTATGAACTTGCGGTCCTTCTCCGTATCGAGAGCATCCGCGATAGCCTGATTTATCCTGTTCGATGCGATGGTTTCACCTCCGTAGTAAAGCGAGATTGCATCTCTCCTACGGTATCCTTTCGGAAACGGGTGGATATATAAAATTATTCAAAAACCGATTATGATATTTTTTAAATAGATGGTAGACCCTCAACAACGGGTTCAAAATTGATAGAGGCCAGAAATGTTATCAAGAAATACGGGGTAGTGACTGCCCTAGATGACTTTACAGTAGATATTCCAGAGGGTAAAATAGGAATCCTGGGACCTAATGGAGCCGGAAAGAGCACCTTCGTCAAGATTGCATTGGGACTAATCAGAGCGAACAGCGGAAATGTTACTGTACTGGGGGAGGACCTGGATAGAAATACCATAGATATACGGCGTAGAATTGGCTACATGCCTGAACACGATTGCATTCCGAACAGTATGACTGGTGTCGAGTTTCTGATAGAAATGGGACTGGTAACTGGCATGAGTCTGCAAAGCGCCACCCAAAGAACCCATGAGATTCTGGGACATCTCCAGATGGGTGAGGAAAAATACAGGAAAATTGAAGAATATTCCGGAGGAATGAGGCAGAAAATAAAATTGGCCCAGGGACTGATCCACGGGCCTGAGGTTATTTTTCTGGATGAACCAACCTCTGGTCTGGACCCGAAAGCCCGACAGGAAATGCTAGAAACGATAAACGGGCTTACGAAAGTCAGCGGTACCAATGTCTTGCTCAGTACACACATTTTGCAAGATGTGGAAACTGTATGCGATCATGTGATTATTGTAAATAATGGAAAGTTGCAGATGCAGGATAACGTAAAGAAACTGATGCAAAGGCAAACTGACGTTATCCAAGTCAGAATTGGAGGATCCGCTGAGGATTTTGTAAAACGATTAAAGAAAAATGGAATTACTGCAACCTCGGGTGGTAGAGGATTGCATGTTCCATACGTAAACGACAAGACATTTGAACAA
>CAZXZT010000145.1:0-2620 GCA_964645695.1 uncultured archaeon | reverse complement strand
CACTATCAATAGACTGGCCAGGATAGCAAGGCATTGTGCCTCCAAGTCCATTTTCGGAGCAAATAATCGAATCTTGCCCCGCATCATAATAAGCCGCAACCTTCAGATCATTCGTAAACTGATTATCATCCATGTCGTCTAGACCAACATGTGCATTATTGACGCCAGTATCCACAATAGCGATTGATACACCTTCACCATAAATTTCATGTTCACTCCAAACATTGTCTACACCCATTGCAGGCACAGCCTGATGCATATGAGGCTCAGCTTTTCCAATATCATCTAACATGACAATTCCGTCCCAGCTAGCAACTTCGTAAATCATTTCACGAGGCATGGTTGTTCCGATCAGGTCGATGAATTGAGCACGGAATGTCACGTCAACTCCACTCTCTTCGAGTCTTTGAACGTCCTCATCCGTCGGATGGTGGTCGTACCTAACGAACACGCGAGCTTCTCCAACATCAAAGAAGCGTTCGCCCTGCTGTAATTTCCATATCAAAAGATCAGATATCCCATCGTGATTCTTGTCTCTTGAATATACATCCCACCAATTAAGTTCAGAAATCTCTTTTTCCTCTTTGGTAGCTTGACTGGTAAAACTTGCGCTAAGGCATAACAACATCACAATACTGATTGTGAACACCTTCCGCTGCATGTTGTTAGATATAGGACTTTGATTAAAGAACTTACTATTTCACTTACTCAGGAACCCCGCTCCTGACCCTGATTGCCATCCCCTGCTGACCTAAATCAATCTCCTCTGGTGCAATAATCAATTTACCAAAAGCGACTAGCTCATCATTTGGAGTCACAACAATACATTCATCAATACATCTTAGATTTTCATCAACATCCTTTACGAATTTACAGAAAACGCTTTTCCCCTCACGATTGAAAGAAGCAGTTTCAGGATCAATCACCACTCGGAATTGCAAGGATTTTGAATTTTTGTGTATCAATCTGGCACCCTGTTCTTGAAGAATGAACAAGCCTCTCCTGTGAGATAGAGAAGCCAGGTGCTTCCCATCAAGCATAAGGTTGCGCAGTCTTTTGGTTTTTCTACTGGTAACCAATTCGACATCGCCATTTGTGAATACATCTCCCATGCCTTTACCAAATTGGTAATCTAATATGGTACAAACCCTTGCAACATCCCATTCCTGTCTTTTCCAACCTTCCATGTCGTCTTGCAGGAGTCCAGGATGGAAGGGGTACGTCTCTGACAAGTGTAACGGTACCCTTCCAAAATAAGGATGAGTCATATCCCCTTTACTAAATCTCTTAAAATTTGCAAAAATGGGCCGATCGTCCGATTCCTTTCCAGTCTTCAGAGGCGTCTTGTATCTATAAGCAGGTTCGAATTTGGATAACCAATCCCTTTCTTCTTTTAGAACATCAAAAACTTTCATCAAGGCAGGAGAAGTACGAAGTCTATTTTCGACCAATTCCCACAATGTACCTTCGTGAATAGCCTGTTTTACTCTACGAATTTCTGTGAAAGAAACAATTAGATTATGCTTTGCAATGATTTTCTGCCTTTCCTTCTTTTCCATGGATTTCAACTGAGTTATGGAAATATCTGGAGAAGCTGAGAATTCACTAGGGAAAGTTTCTAGTTCTTCTAATTTTCTGGTACCCCAAGTAAACATTAGACTGTCTCTAGATGCAAATTTGGCGTAACTGGCACTATCAAAAACGTCACATCCCATAAACACAGCCAAACCGAATAACATAGGATGACCACACCCAAAAAGATGAACAGGTCTTGAGATATCAAGTTCCTTTTTGCATGCAAGAACAATCTCAGCCAATTGTTTGAATTTGTTTTGTTCCATAAACGGAACAACTCCTCCGATAGGAAACAATTCAGCAGTCGTTTTAGAAGCTCCAGAAGAAGCCTTAGCTCTGAGATCCAGATGTCTCCCTCCCTGAACAGGCGTAGCCAACATCATATCTTCCTTGTTATCATCAGCTTCTTCAATCCTTTTTTGGGTTTCATCAAGTTCCTTTTTCGCCTCTTCAAATCTTGTTACGGGCTCAGTGAAAACATCGAGCACAGTTCCAATATCAACACCAATTTTCTTCTGGAAATTCAGAATAACATCAGGTTCCATTTCAATTTCACCATATACGTGTGATTGGAACGTTCCACTATCGGTCATGATAGGCTTTTCCCAACCAAGCATAGAATGAACTCCCTCTTCCTCCGCTTTTTTCTTTAACTCAGGATTTTTGTATATGATGTAGCTATTGGTGATAATTCCTTCAGCTCCACATTGTTGTAGTTCCTCCATAGATAATGTAAGAATCTTTGGATTCACTACAGGAAGTAAAGTTGGAGTTTCCAAGTTGCCATGAGTCGTCTTAATTTTCCCAAGTCTGGCTAATCCATCTCGTTTACTAATTTCGAACAATACAGAGTCACAAACAAACCTTTATTTCAATCCATGTTCACCAACCTATATGGCTGAGACAGTGTCCAAAAAGCACGTTTTAGGTGTTGGAGGTATGACCTGTAATGGTTGCGCCAATAACGTCAAGAATGCCTTGTCAGCAGTCGTGGGCGTTTCCGACGTAAATATAGACCTCGAAGGTGCCAAAGCAACCATAAATT
>CAZXZT010000144.1:1448-2655 GCA_964645695.1 uncultured archaeon | reverse complement strand
CCAATGTTTCTTATCAAGAAATGGCAGGAAAGGACCTTTGGAGTCAATCTTCAACGGGATCAATTAATTTTGATGATGTCAGAGTATCTAGTGATGCAATTCTTGGCAAGGAAAATGAAGGTTTCAGAATAATGGCCCAGACTCTGAATGGAGGTCGCCTATTCATTGCAGGAATGTCTTTGGCATCTCTTGCGTTTGCTCTTGACAAATGCCGAACATATTCTCAGGAAAGAGAACAATTTGGTGTACCAATTGGGACTTTTCAGAGAGTTCAGGATGTGATTATAGATATGGATATAACTTTGGAACAGGGTTTGACCTGGTTACTTGATTTGACGAATAGATTTGACAATGACACACTTGATAGAGAATCAGCTGCTAAGGTCAAGATTGAATGCTCACGTAGAGCATCTGATCATTTGACTATGGCTATGGAAATTTGTGGAGGAGTTTCATCTCTGGATGAATTTGGCCTTATTCGTCACCATAGAGATTTGTTTGTATGCCGGGTTGGGGAAGGTAGCAATTTTGCACTGAAAGGTTTTGCGACCCGTCCTCTTATGCCAGATATAACATTGCAATAGACCTCACGACAGTGTTAAAGTCCATAAGCTTTACACGTCCGTGGAATTTGAAGAATTGGTCTGTTATAGCCAGACGGCGATTCTTGTTTTGCTGGTTATTGGATATATTATTAATCTTAGAAAAGGAGGTAATGAACCATCCCGGAAGGTCGAAAGGAAATGCCACTCATGCAGTTACAGAATCATCGATGAAAATGTGAATTACTGTGCAAAATGCGGAGAGCTGATTTCCCATTCCACGGGATTGACTCTGGAGAAATAGAGTCAATAATGTTTTAAGTACAACAAGTTCCATATTACAGTAATGAAACACAGAGAAATCTCACTGTCAAATGAAGGTAAGGATATCTGCAGTCAGAGAAATTGTGACAGAATTCCAAAACGTTCTTTGCCAAGAAAGAGGGCTGAAAAATCGGGGGTGCTTGACATCCCCGGTTCGGGACGTAAAGTCAGCCTCTGTCCAGAATGCTACCGCCTGTACAAGAAATCAGCAAAAAAGGCCAGAGCTCTGGAGTCCTTAGGCCGATGAACATCACATATGCCATATTTGAAGCCGAATTCAAGTCTTCGATAAGGCGTAATGTAGAGTCAGTAAAGAAGAGATTTGCAGCCACCATGCTGAT
>CAZXZT010000144.1:0-1438 GCA_964645695.1 uncultured archaeon | reverse complement strand
AGTTCTGCTTGGGATGATATTCTCGTTTGCCTGTATACGTCTTGTTAAATTTGTTCTTGACAACCCAGAGTTGTTTCCAGAGGGGTCAAATGAGGGATATGGTACGATAATCGTGATCTTTTTCGCCCTGTTTACTCTCCGGTCCGCAGGAAAGACCTATCGTCAGATAATCAAATCCAGAAACATGGATATGCATCTGGTACAGCCAGTCCGCTCGAGAGAGATAATGAGTGGCATGCTTTTGTCAATAGTCATTCCAAGTTTACTTCTTTCAGCTTCTCTGTTGCTGGTTTTTGTGATAGGTAACTATGTTACCAACACTAATATCTTCCTGTCTCAGGATTTCTTGGTTCTGCTTCTTCTATTTTCCATATTATCGCCGATGTGCGGTTTCATGTTCTCAATCATTGGTTCCCTGCACCCTTTCTCGCGCAAATTCAAGTTTTTGGCCACACTATCTCCGGTTCTTATCATTCTGATGTTTGTGGCTAATAGTTCTCATGAAGAACCAAATCTGGCCATAGGGATTTCCTCGGCAAGTCTCTTGGCTTTGACTATCTACTGTTATAATATGGACCATATATTCGTTGAAGCTCTGGAATCCCACAAAGTAAATTCATCATCTCACATGAATCATTTTAAAGTTCTTAAATTCCTGTGGCTTAAGCCAATTCTTGGAGTTCGTGCTTCTTCCATATGTTCTAAGGAGGTAACCTCCTCCATTAGGGAGAGAGATGTTCTGAGTTCCGCATTTTCTACGTTATCGATAGCTGTGATTCTGGTTTTCTGGTGGTATAAGGTAGGAATGCCGACAGAACCTATCGGTGACCTTCCTCCCAAACTGTACTATCCTGGCATGTTGGCCATAAGCATGTACATGGGTGCTCTGCTTCAATGCACGATGCTGGGTTCTGCAATTCTGGGCGTCGAGGGCAAACGCATGTGGATAATGAAATCGAATCCAGTCGAATCACTTCTGGTAATGAAAGGTAAGGCTACGGCTTTGCTGATGATGGCTATTCCGGGTTTGCTGGCTATCTGGCTTCCTATCTGTATACTGGCGCAGTTTCCTCTAAAAGTCACGTTATTTTTTGGAGAATGTTTGGTAATCCTTCTTTTTTGCAATACGGGCCTTGGCATCTGGTCGGGAAGCGCTTTTGCGAACTTTGACGAAAGCGACAGAGGCAATCCTGACATTCTTGTCCAGTTCATGCTGATGGGAACCTCAGCATTATTGTCTTCTGTTTTCCTGATCCTTCCGGCCACAGTGATGCTTTGGGATCACAATTGGGGATTGCTAGCGGGAGTGATTTTTGCAGTAGTGGCCTATGGAATCCTGGTTGCGGGAATCAGATCCGGAGCTTCAGCCTATCGTTCGATATTCATTGACAGCTATGGTTCATAGTACTGGGAAATAGAATAATAATAGGCACTCAAT
>CAZXZT010000143.1:0-2704 GCA_964645695.1 uncultured archaeon | reverse complement strand
TGAATATGTACCAATGCGCCATATCAAAAAATTAAATTATAGTTATCAGGCACAAGAAGATCTATTTGTGTCTTATCCAATTCATGCTGATGATATCCAATCATTGTCTGATGCTGAAAAAATAAATCGGGAATTAAATGAACTGCCTGATGAAACAAACGCAAAAAATTATGAAGAATTTTGGATTGGCCGTGTTGGCCAAACCTTATATGAAAGGTTTAATAAATTTTATAACATGAAAGCTTGGCAAATTGATGATAATCGTAAAGTAAATTTTGGATTTGAAGCTACTGTAAAACGTAAACCGCTTGAAACTGGATCAAGATATGAGTTTCATACAGGATATATCAATGCCTATCCAATCGCAAAAAATGGATATGATGATTTTTTTGAAGCTGCCTTGAATGGATGTAATGTACTCCTTAATACCGAAGTTAAAAGTTTTGATTTAGATAACTGTTCTGTAGTCACAAATGATGGCACAAAGTTATCAGCTGATTTAATGATTTCAACAATTTCACCAGATATTCTATTTGATTATTGTTATGGGGAATTAGCTTATGTAGGAAGAGATTTCTATAAAATTGTTTTGCCAATCAAACAAGCTTTACCGGATGATGTATATTTTTTGTATTACCCAAATAGTTTAGAACAACAAACTCGGGTTACTGAATTCAAAAAATTTACTCTTCATGAGTCACCTAATACCCTTATTACATTAGAAGTACCATCAATGAAAAATAAACTGTATCCTACAATGATTCAATCACAAGTTGACCTTGCAAAAAAGTACATAGATGAAATGCCTGAAAATATTAAGTCGGTTGGTCGTATGGGTATATATCGATACGTAGATATCGACGATATTATAATGCAGGGCCTTGAGTTTAAAGAAAATCTATAATCGAAAAAAAAGAAATAAATGAAAGTAAAAGAATTAGATAGAATTAAAACACTTCCTATGCCTTATAGGGATGAAAAGTTTTATAATTCTGTAATCCAAAAGGGTTTTAATGCTTTTCCTAAGAGAAAAACAAATTATAATTTATACTTAGAATCAAAGAGAAATCCAACCCTGCAATATTTACCAATAATGCTTGATATAGAGAATGTAAGCCGTTGCAATTTTCATTGTACAATGTGCCAAGTCAGTGACTGGGATAAGTTAAAAAGGGCAGATGATATGTCTTTGGAAGATTACATGGATTTAATTGATGATCAATATGGTATTATGGAAATAAAGTTACAGGGCATGGGTGAACCTTTACTAAATGCGCAGGATTATTTTAAAATGATAAAATACGCAAGGGACAGGCATATATGGGTTCGATCCACAGTCAATGGATCGTTGCTACATTTAAAAGACAATTATAAAAAGTTGATCGATTCAGATATTTGTGAATTGCAAATCTCGATTGATGGAACAACTAAAGAATCTTTCGAAGTAATCCGTCGTGGAGGAAGTTTTGAGAGAGTTAAAAATAACTCCATGCTTATCAATGATTATGCGCAAAAAGTAGGTAAAATGAGAACTAGAATGTGGGCGGTATTGCAGGATAAAAATTTTAACGACCTAACTAGTTTTCCAGTACTTGCAGCTGAATTAGGATTTAAAAGACTGACAATTTCTTTAGATCTTAATGATTGGGGACAAGATTCTTGGCGTAAACGCAATGACCCTGTTGATATACATAAAAGTTTTGATTTGGAAACTGCGCAGGAAATTATTCACACTAGCAAAGCGCTAGGTGTAGAAACAACCTACTGGTTCATTGATGAAAAGTATGAACCGGGTAATGAAAATAAATTATGTCCTTGGCCATTCACCCGAGCTTTTGTTTCGTCTGATATGCGAGTAGTACCTTGCTGTATGATAGCCAATCCTGAAATCAGTGATTTAGGCGATGCACGTAAATTCAGTAAAGTATGGAATAATAATAGAATGCAAGATTTTCGTCTTGCACACATAGAAGGCCGTATCCCTAATATCTGTAAATCTTGTTATAAATCGAAAAACTGATTACTTCTATATATATTTTCTGATCTGAAAATATTTATTGCTATTAAAATTTAATGACTAATTATTTAGATAGACTTGTGAAAGCAATACCTGGTGGTGCTCATGTCCATACAAAAAGTTATGATAGCTATCCATCCACTGCTCCAAAAATTACTTCTAAAGGAAAGGGTGCATACCTTTATGATGAAAATAATAATAAATATCTTGATTATGGAATGGCGTTAAGATCAGTGACAATTGGATATTCTGAAGAAGGTATAGATAATGCCGTAATGCAACAGATTATTAATGGTAATACGTCATCTTTTCCAACACTTATTGAATTAGAAGCGGCAGAACGCTTGATTTCATATATCGATTCTGTAGATATGGTTAAGTTTACTAAAGATGGCTCAACAGCTACAACAGCTGCTGTGAAGCTTGCTAGAGCATATACTGGTCGGAGTATTGTAGCACGATGTGCTGACCAACCTTTTTTTTCGTATGATGATTGGTTTATTGGTACAACAAGTAACAACGCTGGTTGTCTTAAAGAAACTGTTAAGAAGACTAAATTGTTCGAATATAATAATATTAAAAGCTTAGAAAATCTGATCAATGAACATTATAATAAAATTGCATGCGTAATAATGGAACCAGCTACATATTTGATGGAGCCCCAAGATAACTATCTAAGTGAAGTTA
>CAZXZT010000142.1:0-2710 GCA_964645695.1 uncultured archaeon | reverse complement strand
ACTTTGAAATCTCAGATTCACAGATGAAAAAGCTGGATAGTCTAGACGAATCGTTTGTTACTTGCTGGGATCCGCACAATCCACCATCTTACGCTCCAGTTTAAGTAAAAAAACGATCAAGAAATCTAAGATATAGGGGATTTTCTACCAAATATATGTATGCAATATGTATATTTATGCAAAATGCATATGCTTTTATAGAAGTCTTTATCTGACGATAATATGGCAAAAGAGAGCTATACTTCTATAAGAGTAACAAAAAATGTTCGGGATGAACTCCAGAACTACGTTGAAGAATGCTATTCTGATCTTTCAATCAATTCGATGCTCAAAGTCCATCTGGATAATTTGTCTGAAGGTCACGTTCGTTTTCCAAAATATGGAATGTTCGAGTGTCCTGAAAGTCGAAAGGAAAAGATGAGGAAGTCGATTAAGGGCAGTACTGGCAAAAAATCAGGTAGCTCGTTGTCTCTTACGGGTAGTCTCCCGTCGGATCCCTACACCCGGACCGAATCTGACACAATGGGGCCTATGGAAGTTCCCGAATCAGCATTGTGGGGAGCTAGTACCCAACGGGCGGTCCTGAATTTCCCAGTCAGTGGTTTCCGGATGTCTCGCTCCTTTATTCGTGCCCTGGGGTACATCAAAGCCGGTGCGGCCACTGCCAATTTCGAATTAGGAGTTATTGACGAAAAAATGAAGAATGCCATCGTCGAGGCCGCTCTACAGGTAGCAGATGGTGAATTTGACGATCACTTCCCTGTCGACGTCTTTCAGACCGGTTCAGGAACATCAACCAATATGAACGCCAATGAAGTCATAGCTAATATTTCTTCGGAAGCGTCAGGTTCCAAGATACATCCTAATGATCATGTTAACCAAGGTCAATCATCTAATGATGTGATACCTTCGGCCCTGCATCTTTCGGCCCTCCTTGAGATTGAGGAGGAATTATGTCCCTCTCTCCTCAACTTGCAGAAGATTCTTGAGAAAAAGGCTGAAGAATTTATGCCAGTCATAAAAACGGGTCGTACTCATCTTATGGATGCTACCCCAATACGCTTGGGCCAGGAATTCCTAGGTTTTGCAGGCCTAATTGAAAGATCCTTGGATAGACTTCTTCTTGTCAAAGATGAGTTGTCACTTCTGGCTCTGGGAGGTACTGCTGTCGGGACTGGCGTCAATACACATCCCCAATTCTCGGCTCTGGCCTGCCAGAACATAGCAAAATTCTCCGGGGTGGATGTATATGAGACTGACAATCACTTCATGTCCCAGTCCAGTCTTGATGGGGCATTGACAACCAGTGCAGTCATTAGAGGTCTGGCAGTCAGTATGCAGAAGATTGCTAGCGATATCCGCTGGTTGGGTTCAGGTCCCCGTGCAGGTTTAGGAGAGATAGCTCTGCCTGCTGTTCAACCTGGTTCTTCGATTATGCCTGGAAAGGTTAATCCAGTCATTCCAGAATCAGTCATACAGGCCTCTTCCCAGGTCATAGCTTGTGATACGGCTCTGGTTCAGGGTGCTCAGGGAGGTTATTTTGAGCTTAACACGATGATGCCTTTTGTGGCTCATAATCTACTTCAGGCAATATCCCTGATGACATCCTCATCCGAGGTGTTCTCCAGTAAATGTATAGAAGGCCTGACCGCTACAGATCGAGGTCCCGAGCTATTGATGTCAGGCTTGATGCTGGCTACGACCCTTGCTCCCGTGATTGGATATGAGAAAGCGGCTAAGATAGCCAAGGAAGCTCATGCCTCAGGTCAGACAATAATGGAGACTGCTCTCGAAAAGACCAATCTTTCCGAAGATGAACTGAGCGAAATCCTCAATCCTGAGAAGATGTTGCAACCTCAGGCCTAGATTCTTTCCTCGACCAGTGAGTCCACTACACCAGGGTCAGCCAGAGTGGAAGTATCACCCAGATTGACAATCTCATCACATGCAATGCTTCTCAGAATGCGGCGCATTATCTTTCCGGATCTGGTTTTAGGAAGCCCATCAGTGAACTGTATTTTTCCAGGTGAAGCATGAGGTCCGATATCGCTCCTTACTTTCTTGATTATCTCATCTCTGGTACTATCTGTGACATTCTGTCCAGTTCTCAATGTAACGAAGGCATAGATGGCATTTCCTTTTATGTCATGTGGATAACCAACTACTGCAGCCTCGGCCACGGCAGGGTGTCCACCTATGGCACCTTCAATTTCGGCAGTCCCCAGATTATGTCCTGAGACGATTATCACGTCGTCGACTCTTCCAGTTATCCAATAATATCCGTCTTCATCTCTTTTACAACCATCACCCGAAAAATATTTCCCGGGGAATCTGGCAAAATAAGTATCAAAGAAGCGTTTTTTGTCTCCGTAGATGGTCCGCATCATACTGGGCCATGGTCTCTGCATAGCTAAATTTCCTTCAACTCCGTTACCTTCCAGTACATTCCCATCATCATCGATGATCTCAGGTACTATTCCGAAGAATGGAAGGGTTGCCGACCCTGGTTTTGTGGGTGTGACTCCTGGTAATGGCGTTATCAGAATTCCTCCGGTTTCTGTCTGCCACCATGTATCTACGATTGGGCATCTCTGATTGCCTATCGTCTTGTAATACCATAACCATTCAGGTTCTTTTATTGGTTCACCAACAGTTCCAAGTATCTTTAGACTATTCAAATTGTATTTGTTGGGCCATTTATCTCCTTCCT
>CAZXZT010000141.1:0-2717 GCA_964645695.1 uncultured archaeon | reverse complement strand
CCATTTTTCTAAAGAGAGATTATTCTATCTTTCCAGGCATGTAAAACTTGACAAGTATGGCGGTGATCAATGCCACCCCTGCAGAAACCATTGCCGAGGCCA
The DNA here is from genome assembly GCA_964645695.1 of uncultured archaeon. Taxonomy (GTDB): domain Archaea; phylum Thermoplasmatota; class Poseidoniia; order MGIII; family CG-Epi1; genus CG-Epi1. The sequence continues at coordinate 2,615 of CAZXZT010000141.1, read as the reverse complement.
CCATTCCATCCATAAATGCTAAACGGGCATTAGCAATCAATTCCATATTTCCCACATCTAAGCCAATGCGCATAGCTGCTGGGAATGATTCTGTTAAAATCGCTGAATAAGCTTCCATGCCCTCTGGAATCACCAACTTATCCTGATATATTTGATTTAGAACACTTCCTCCAATAGCTATACCAAGAGCGCCACCAATCTCTCTACTAGCATCATTAGTAGCACTTCCAACCCCTGCTTTGTCCTCCGGAATAGAATCCATAACCAGAGTCGTTGATGGTGCCATGGTCAGGCCCATCCCAAGCCCAAGAATGAAAAATGTCAGTGCAATTCTGAGATATTCAGTGCCTACTTCTACAGTTGTAAACAATAACATACCTGCACAGACCAGAGTTAATCCAAGCGCAACAACATTATTGTTACCAAATTTTGCAACTAATTTGTCACTATTTGCGGCCGCCGGCATCAAACCCATAGGAAGAGGGATGAATCTGATGGCGGCTGATAGTGCAGTATGTCCCCTTACAAGCTGAAAGTGTAGCATTTGTGTAAACATAAACGAGAACATTACGAAGAAGGCCAAAGAGATTGCAACCAACCCCATCGTGAATCCCATCTTACCAAAGAGACGGATAGGAAGCATAGGGTGCGCGGTAGTCCTTTCCCATTTGATGAATGCAAAAGTTAGTAATATTCCCAGAGCTCCAATTCCAAGAGTCTGAGTACTTGTCCAACCAACATTTGGAGCCTCGATAATAGCGTAGAGGATTGACAAAAGGGCACCTATTGATAGAACCGAACCAAACAGATCAAGGGGGCGCTTCTGACTGTCCCTCGAATTCGGAACTAGGAAAAATCCCAGAATAAGTGCTAATACGATAACTGGGACATTAATCCAGAAAACCATCTCCCAACCGTAATTCTCTACTGACCAGCCACCAACAATGAGGCCAATCGGGGCACCAGCACCGGCCATAGCTGCCCAAATGCCAACTGCTTTTCCTCTTTCTTCGGAAGGAAATACAACTACAACTACAGAAAGAGTAGCTGGCATTACAAGTGCTGCTCCAAGACCCATCACCGCACGCGCAAGAATCACGTGTTCTGAGGTGGATGCGTACATCGCCGTGGCACCAGACGTTATGGCCACCACAATCAATCCTAACTGGAGAGCAGGTTTACGACCAAAACGATCACCAATTGCCCCCATGACAAGAAGAGTTCCACCAAAGATTAGTGCATAAGCATCCACCATCCATTGGAGATCCGTATTGTCGGCATTCAATTCCTTGGAAAGCTCTGGAAGCGCGACATTCAAAGTCACGTTGTTAAGTATTACAATAACTAGACTAAGACTCATTACGGCAAGAATTGCCCATCTTCTCTCATAGACTTCGTCTGGTACACCTGTCCTTTCTTCTTCACTCACCGTATGTAATCCCAGGTATCGTAAGTCCAAAAATTAACTGCGCGCCAGTGTGGTGCCTTGCGAGGAACATATTCCGATCCATATTGATCGTACTTGCGCCTCTCTTCCTCATCAATTAGGACGTGGTAAGCTTCGTTTATTTGTTTGAATTTTTCCTCAGCTAACTCAATATTTTCTGGATTAAGGTCTGGATGAAATTTCTTTGCCAATTTCTTGTAGGCTTTCTTTATAGATTTCGGATCTGCATCTTCTTCAATTTCCAAAATATCGTAATAATTCACTATTAATCAATAGAATTGGCTATATCTAACCTGCAGTCTGCCCACCATCGACAGCGATGATAGAACCAGTGGTCCATTCTGATTCAGGACCACAAAGATGCAAGGCCATTGCAGCAATCTCCTCAGGCTTTCCCATTCTGCCAATAGGCTGAACTTCGTCAAAGTCCTGCCTTGTGACCTTCCCAGTTGAAAGTCTTTCAGCTACCATCGGCGTATCAACAACTGCGGGACAAATACAATTCACGCGTATCTTGCCTGCCAGATCCAGTGCCATCGCCCTTGTTAGATTAACCACACCACCCTTGGAAGCGCAATAGGCAACCGCACCGCGCATTGCCCTGAGACCAACTGTGGAGGCTATATTCAAGATAGAACCGCCTGTGTTCATATGGGAAAGGAAAGCATTACTCATCAGAAATGGGCCTTTGAGATTGACATCTATCTGAAGATCCCAGTCCTCCTCAGTTGCTGACTTTATTGTTCCCGGACGAATCAGGCCGGCATTATTGACCAATATGTCCAATTTTCCATGTTCTTTCGAGAACCAATCGGCCATGAATCTGACTGCCTTGGAGTCACTAACATCCAGCTGATATGAATCACAACCCAGTTGTGATGCCGCGTCAGACAATTCCGAATCGTTTCTACTACAGATGATAACCTCAGCACCCTCTTTACAGAAACGTTCAGCTATTCCAAAACCAATGCCCTTGGAACCGCCCGTTACTACTGCAATCTTCCCATCAAGCTGTCCTGACATTAATGGGCCATTGATGGTGGACTAAAGTGTTTGTCTTTTTCGATAATTGAAGCAAACTATAGCCAAAACAGAGGCGATTGGCATCATGATGTTAGAAAATTCAGGAATTGCTGCAGTATCATACCAATTAATTTCATCATCATTT
>CAZXZT010000140.1:0-2742 GCA_964645695.1 uncultured archaeon | reverse complement strand
GAGAGAGCATCCTACTTCAGTTATTACAATTCTCGAGTTGGAGTAACCGCATTCATTGGAGCATTGACTGGAGGTTACATTGCCGGTCAAATAGAAGATTTTTCCGGTCCAATTTACGTAATTGATAGATTAATGGATTTCAGTCTGATTGATCATCTGGATTACACCTGGCGTGCGATATTCATTGTGTTCCTACTATCTGGTATTGGACGTTCAATTGGTACCATCCCGTTTCTAAGATTGAAAATGCCAAAGAAATATCCCGGCTCGATACATTTTATTGATAGATTGATGGAATTCAGAATGTTCCGCCGTCGTTGATTACTTGTAATATTTTTGCAGTAATAAATGGAAATGGTGCACACCAATCTCCCTCTTGGGTGAATATCTCCCTCTATCATAGGCTTTTGACTTCACGCCTTTCTGAACAGTCTCAACTATTTCTCCGTCCTCAAGTTCTACTTTGTCCAAGTCACCACCAGCTCCCTTTCCCATTAATTCTTCCTTCCAGACATAGGTGAAATAATCTATTTCAGTATATTCAGGAGATTTTGGTTTCACCACATTTATTGACAACCCCCAAGGATAGAAATTGAACATCATATTGGGAAACAAAAAGAAATAGTATGCCGCTATTTTCTTGCCATAGTCAGGATGTCCTTTAGGCAAATCAAAAACAGTTTCATCATCTTTTCCGATTCCTATCTGTAAAACAGTATTATCAATTCCTTCAGTAAAATATTCATCATATTCAAGTTTCTTATTCAGGTCCTTGTGAACATAAGGTATGTGAAATCCTTCTAGATAATTATCACAATATAGGGCCCAATTTGCATTGACTTCGTAAGTTCTAGATAATTCTGGTTTGTATTTGAACTCATCAACAGGTAGCCAGTCCATTCTTTCAACCATTGGACTGTTAACTTCAGAAAGATCACATCTTTTGTCATTGATTATAAATATCATATTCCTCCACATTTCCATTTCAATTTCTGGTAAGTTATCTTCCTCGCCTGGAAAATTCTTAACATCATCAAATTCGGGCATGAACTTCATTTTCCCATCGACCTTGAATTGTCTTCCATGATAGCCACAAACCAGATTCTTGGTATTGCAGGCTTCTTCACAAACTATGTTTCCCCTGTGCGTGCAGACATTAGAAAGACATCGAATTTCTTTTCCCGTTTTTGTAAGGATGTAGGGCTCATTCAGCATACCTTCCAGAAGGATATCAGGACAAACATTATTTGATTCCAGAAGGTTAGTATTTCCTACAAATTGCCAGCTTTTATTGAAGAGATCTTTCGATCTACTGAAAACTTTCGGGCTATGGTAAAATTTTGAAGGAATGGTTTTAGCAACCCGAATATCTTCGTCAATCTCTATTTTCATCCTTTTGCCTTCTGGGCCATGTTCTCAGATACATTAAGAGTTCTGTCCTGACACAGAGTTCTTTCTCCTCATTGTATCCTTCTACAGTTAGCCATTCTTCATGTTTTTTGCTTTTTTCAAGACCGTTCTTGTAGTCTTCAATCGTTTTATCCGTGAGTTTGAAGAGTATTGTTAAATCAGTGGTAACTGGTTTGATGTATTCTATTTTTGCTTCTTTAGTAAAGGCATAGGCGTCAATTCCCCACTTTTTCATTATTAATGGTAATGCCATTCCATAATACATATCCATTCCAGAATAGGATGTTCCTCCAAACATTATCTTATCCTGGGCACTGTTCAACCAGGATCTGTTTATCACCATTTTAGCATTCATGAAATCATCGGTTATTCCAACTATTTTTATTCTGTTAGCAACAGCTGGAGGCCATTTGTTCATCATCCTGGCCAATTGTTGCGAATTCAGATTTCCCTCCTTGTATCTTTTAGCGTAGTACTTGTATGGATTTAGAGACATCAACGTCTTCTTGATCTTGTACGGGTGGTTCTTCTTTTTGCTCCACCAGATCTTCTACCCCGCCTACCTCTTCTTCCGAAACCTCCAAAACCAAATCCTCTACGACGATTCCAGCCTCTATTAGCAAATCCACTTGAGAATGGATCAGAATGACCGGTGATTCTACCCATGCCGGCAAAAATCATCACAACGAAGATTATGGTGCAGAAAGGCATGGCGCAAAAAAGCATAGCTAATCCTGAACTTGGAGGATTCTCTATGTAATTCTCACTAGGCGTGTCTGGATTATAGTGAACGGTTACAGTACCATTGATTGCGTATTTCCCTTCTAATTCGGTCTGGCATGTATCTTCACCATAGCTTCCGTCTATCCCCTCCTCAGAACTGAAATATTTTTTCGCTTCTACAGTAAAATTGTAGCTTACATCTATCTTACACCAGAAAACGTCATGGCACTCCCAGTCATCCTCGTATCCATCATCGTTTTCATCTTCACATTCTTCTACCCATCCATCAGCATAGTATGTTTCTGATACACTTCCTTCCGTGGTTGGCCAGCTTGTTACATCCTCCGCACTTGACATGAATAAATAAACTCCCATTATTCCACTTCCAAAGACCAACAAGACGGCTACAGCTATTCCAATCCAGAATACCTTCTCACTACCATCTTTTCCTTGAGAAGTCGTAGGTGTATCAGTGCTTGTAGGTATTTTGTATTCTCCACTACTCGCACCTGTCTCGGTCGGTGTTCTGGAAGACGCATTCTTGTCGTTGTCATCCCCCTGTCTCCATTTGCGATATTCATCGCTATCTTGCTCATAATCTTCGTCTTC
>CAZXZT010000139.1:355-2753 GCA_964645695.1 uncultured archaeon | reverse complement strand
GCGAGCTTACTTCGGAAAAAGATACTGTGGTAGCAATGGGGTGCTCCAAAGGTGATAGCGGTACGGTGGTCCTAGCGAAATCCGATTCTGTGAATCTGGATTGTGGCGAGATTCTAAAGAAGGCATTGTCTACTGTCGGCGGTAGTGGAGGTGGTAAGGAATCCTATGCACAAGGTGCTTGTCCAGAGAACAAACTCTCCGTAGCCTTGTCAGAGATACGAGATCTGGTTTCTTAATTTATCTAGTCTCAACCATTATACAGGAATTTACCAGATAATTTATTCCATTCGTACCTTCCAACCATGTTTCCAGCTCATTGCTTTCGGAACCAGGTTGGAACCACAGGTGTTCGATTCCTAGTTCTACAGCTTCTTGTGCTACTTTCATTGCAACTGGTGGGGGGACAACGAAGTTGACTATGTCCGGCAATTCTTCCATCATTCCTATTGAAGTATAGGCCCGGTCCCCTTCAATTTGCTTATCTTTGGGATTTACCGGTACTATATCATATCCCTTGGAACGTAAATCACGGTAGATTTTGTTCCCGAATTTATGGCGATCATTGGAAGCACCGATTAGTGCAATCCTAACATTTTTCTGAATCAACTTTTGTAAAACCATTTTAGTGTCCTACAATCATTCCATTTTTAATGTTTGAGATGGGGTGCGGAACACTCATTAGCTCTGGCATTTTTTGTAGTCAGAATCCGGGGGACTATAGTCCCCCGTTATTTTTGGGCCTTGGAAAAAGATATTTAATCCTCCTTTCCGGCAGTCCTTCAATGGATTTAGTGATTGTTGAGTCCGGTGCAAAAGCCAAGACAATTCAGAAATATTTGGGTAAAAATGTACTTGTTCGGGCCTCTAATGGACATGTACAGGACTTACCAACTAGGGGTAAGGCAGGTAGCAAGGCACTGTGGAGCCACACTGAGACCGAATTACCTGACCCGCCTTGGGGTTGGACAGAAAGAGCAGAAAGAAACGTAAGTCGCATTATAGCTGATGGAAATCGTAAAAAAGTAAGTCAGGTCTTTGTGGCTACTGACCCAGATCGTGAGGGAGAGTTCATTGCTTGGCGTCTTAGCGAACTTCTATCTGAATTCGGTGAGGTTCAACGAATAACATTCAATGAGATTACGGAATCTGCAATTCAACAATCATTGAAAGATGCAGGTCTGGTTGATATGAATCTGGTTGATGCCGCCAAGGTTCGCCGTTTCATGGACCGCCTCATTGGATATAGAGCATCTCGCTTTGCAAGGTCCTGGAATTTGAGTTCCATGGGTAGAGTCCAGACACCAACTTTAGGTTTTGTGGTCGAACGTGAAAAGGCAATTCAAGCATTTGTTCCGACTCCCTATTGGGCCGTACAAGCGATTGCTTCAGGAATCGATTTTAGGGTCCGCTTCCACGAAAAAGATGATTCCCTGGCCTGGCGCGATGAGAAGGGAAAGTTCAACGCACATAGGACCAATGATTCAACTCTGGCAAACAAGGCACATGAGTATCTGAAACTCGAGGGCAGATTGGTAGCCTCCAAAGTCTCACTTAACAATTACAAACGTAACCCAAGAGCCCCTTTCACAACTGATACTATGCTTCAATCAGCAGGACGGAGGTTTGGATGGAGACCGGGCAACACCATGCGCGTAGCCCAAGGGCTCTATGAAGCTGGACACATAACCTATATGCGAACAGATTCGACGAGAACCAGTGCATCTGCCCGTCAGAAAGCTAAAGATAAGATAATCTCTACTTGGGGCCCGAATCTGGTCGGTAAGGGTGTCGGAGGAGGTAAACAGAAGGGTGCTGTTCAGGATGCCCATGAGGCCATAAGGCCAACCAATCCACTTTCCGAGCTTCCAAAAGGTCTAGATGATTCACAGTCACGCCTTTATCGTCTGATTTGGTCCAGATTCACAGGTAGTCAGATGAGAGAATCAGAGTGGTCCAGCATGAAAATCGAAGCTAGGTTAGAGACTTTCGAAAAACCTCTTGAGGGCGATACTAAATGGCGTGTAAGTCCGGGTTGGGAACTGGCTTTTGAGAATCTGGATAAGAAGCCTGCCACGTCTCCTCCGTCACCAGCAATTACAGAAGGGGCCACTCTTAGGTTAGATAACAAAGAGGAAAATCCTAACTTGATTGAGGATCAAACAAAACCTCCCAATAGGTACACACAACATGGTTTGGTGGCCCTCATGAAATCAGAAGGAATTGGTCGCCCCTCCACTTATGCTACAACCATAAAGAAATTGATTGATAGAAAATATTGTAATGATAGCAAAGGTCGTCTCAAAGCAACTGAGGATGGGGTGATGCTGTGGGATGAAGTTACTCCGTTCTATAATTCAGAGAGTCAGAGAGACAGTTTATTTTCAACGTCTTTCACTTC
>CAZXZT010000139.1:0-345 GCA_964645695.1 uncultured archaeon | reverse complement strand
GTCTGATCTGGACCAGATAGAAACAGGAGTAAAAGATCCGGTCATAGTCTGGGGCGACTTTGTATCTTCATTTAGGGATTTACATGAAAAAGCATTAGAAATGAAGAAAGAAAGACCTACACGGAGACAGATTGAATATTATGGGCGCTTAGCATCCTTGATCTCAGATGACGATCTTAACAAGATTCTGGATGGCCAAGACCCACTTTCAATGAACGGTGAGAAAATTGGTGAGGTTATAGACGGACTGAAAAAAGCTACTGAAGACATCGTCTTGCCTGCATCAGACAAGCAACTATCATACATTGAAAGCTTAGCCAGTACGTTGGAACTTGATGAATCCGT
>CAZXZT010000138.1:0-2754 GCA_964645695.1 uncultured archaeon | reverse complement strand
CATGGGATGACCCTGGCGTTACAACCGATGAAATCACTTATGTTACGGCCATTGGTCATGACGCAACACTGGATTGGCAGTCTAGATATGATACAAATTCCGGTGGAGGCGATTGGGACAATGATGAGCACGCAATTTCTTCACCAATTCTGGCAGTGATCTATACGGGCGATGGCAAAAACAATCTGGATGTATTCACATGCACAACCCCAAAATGTTATGCCTTGGATGGTGGCGATGGTGAAGATGATGACGGACCCCAGAAGCAATTGTGGGATATTTCCTTGGAAGATAGAGCAAATGATAACCGAATCTTCACTTCGCCTGCCGCGTCTGATGTTGACGGTGATGGACTACTTGATTTCGTCATTGACGGTGCGGTTTATTCTGCTGATCTTGCAGATATCACGTTGCGTTCATCAGATATCGTGATTGCAAATTCGACTGGCATTCCAGTTACCGAAGTAGAAGAGTATGAGGAAGTTACACTTTATCCGATTACTATTCGTAATGATGGAAACCGCAATGCTCAAAATGTCGATGTTGAAGTTCGGTTGGATACATTTCAAGGCGAGCTTATTCATGAGGAGACAATAGACATCGATGCCAATTCGGTTGAGAATCTGGCTAATTTCACCTGGATTGCAAAGGAACAGGGAACACATAATATCTGGGTCATGTGCTTGATTGACACGGATGAAAACGAGGAGGTACTTTATGACAACAACAATGCTTCCCGATCCTTACTTGTTAGACCTCAATACGGCCTAGAATTGAATATTACCGATTCGCACGAAACAGTTGATGTTAATCAGACTGCAACTTTTGAAATAAATATTACTAACGTGGGTTTGAAAGCCGATAATTATACTATATCCGTTTCGGTGATGAACCCTGACTGGGACATTTCACATTCAGGTACTGTCAATGCTGTTGAAAGCAATACGACAGTTCCTTTCAGTGTTAGTTTTGTCCCTTCTTCAGATGTTACTGCGGCTTTGCACGACTTTAATGTTACAGTTGCTTCGGAAGCTAATAGTAGCCGTATGGCTTCTGTTGGTGTGAATATAAATGTAAACCAGTACTATGGTTTGAAAGTGGAAATGCCTCTGACTGATCAGAGGGTCTTTCCAGGTACCACATTGTCTTATCCTGTTAGAATTATAAATCAAGGCAATGGAGTTGACACTTTCCTACTTACAGCAACAGATTATTGGAATGCTACGGTTTCTCCCGGAGAGGTGCTTCTGGGCGCAGGTAGAATAGCTGAAGCCGAACTGATAGTTGAAACGCCCGGTGACGGTTCAATCGATGACTACATGGAAATTCCTTTCACAGCAATATCTCAGGGGGATTCTAATATCTCCGAGTCGGTATTGACCAATACTTCGATAGGAATCATGATGGCTGAAGAGGCAATCCTTGGTGTTCTTCCTGGAAGCAATGCTAGTTTTTCTGTTGAATTCTTGAACCCGACTAATCAAACTGATGTTTTCTCAGTTACAATAAGTTCGGGAGATCCGGAATGGGACACCACCATCTCTCCCTTAGATATTTCGCTGGGCAGTGGTGAAACAGGTAATGGCTGGGTGAATTTTACAGTTCCCAATACAGCTGAACCAGAGACCTCTCATCCCATGGTATTTGCATTCGGAAACGATCAGACTTTGGATACGATAAACGTGGTTTTGGAGATTGTACCGCTGAGCGGGGCCCGCCTTTGGTCAATAGACGATTCGTTCCAGGCCTACGCCGATCCGGACGTGCCCGCGTACTTTGATATTCGTGTCGTTAATTATGAAGATCAAGATCTAGATATAGATCTGAGCTACGACCAGGATTTGATGGTGGGTTGGAATGTTCTATTCAATAACCAGTCGGAATGGTCACGAACTCTTCCGGCTAGTGGAACAACATCCGTTAGTATCAGCGCGACTCCGCCGAGTGATGCCGAAGCAATCGCTACGGTCTGGTTGCGGGTCATTGGTACTTCTCTCGGATTTGCACCAGCATATTTTGATGCCAACATAACCGTCAATCAGCAATTTGGCGTTTCTATTGGTTCCAAGAGCAAAGTAACGCTACTGGGCAACGTAGATGAGTTCGTAAAAGTTGCAATAACCAACACGGGAAACGGACCGGACATTTTCGAGGTCACTTATTCCGGTCTCTGGGTTCAGAATCAAACCGATACGTTTGCCTTTACAGGATTTGAGACTAGGGAAATCACAATGCCTGTTAATTCGGGAATGGTTGCGCCTGGAAGCGAAAGCACGGTTTCATTGCAAGTCAATTCGACAAAAAGCCAGATTGCCGGCAATGAAGCATCGGATTCGTCTACATTGTCATTTGAAGTTACCGGAATGAGGACCTATAGTTCTTGGGGATCCGGACCAGTTGATATGAATCAGGGTGAGACCCAATCATTCGACATTGCTATTCTGTCTCTTTACGATCCGGGATTTTCTCCTTCACGGGTAATACCCGAGGTTGGAGGTAGCGCTAAAGCCTGGGTGTCCTTAGACAACATATCTACCGATCTCGGAGAGGACACTTTAATTGTTCCAGTCGGTGAGCCGGATCTTTTTTCGGTTACTGTAACTGTTCCAGACTCATATCATACTGGTGACTATCCTTTCAGTTTGACAGTTACCGACTATTATGAGGACAGCCACGTGTCTACTTCGTGGTTCATAGTTCATGTTGTTCAGGATTTCAATATCTCGGTCGAAATAATAAGCCCGTCACCCGCTA
>CAZXZT010000137.1:0-2784 GCA_964645695.1 uncultured archaeon | reverse complement strand
CTGATGCAGACCCCGAACTGGGTTATCTCCATCGTTCCGTCGAGAAAATGGGCGAACGTCGCAAATATTTTATGAATACTACTTTGACGGATCGTCTTTGTTATGCTAGTTCAACTACCTGGACCCACAGTTATGTTCTTACAGTCGAAGAATTAATGAAAGTAGAAGTACCTGAAAGGGCAAAATACATACGTACTATTATGCTAGAACTTCAGAGACTTGCTTCTCATTTAATGTGGGCAGGAGCCTATATGCCAGATTTGGGCCATATAACTGGAGCTCTCTATTTCTGGAGAGATCGTGAATTATTCTTGAATCTTTTGGAAGTCCCAAGTGGAAGCCGTCTTCTTTACAATTATATTCGGATTGGTGGCGTGAAAAGAGATTTGCCAGATGGTTTTGCTGAAAAAACGGAAAGAGTCCTTAAACTGTTTGAACAACGGCTGGATGAATACTCCGATCTTTTTGAAAATTCCAAGATTTTCCGGATGCGTACTGAGGATGTTGGCAATTTCACTGCGACTCAGGCTCAGAATCTTGGAATAACTGGTCCTAATATGAGAGGTTGCGGGACTAAGTTTGATTTAAGAAAACATGACCCCTATGAGGTCTACGATGAAATTGACTGGGATATTCAAACAAGAGAAGCTGGACCTGGCTATAGTGATTGTTTCAGTCGCTATATGGTTCGTATCGATGAAATGAAGGAGTCAATCCGGATAATTAGAGACTGTTTCAAAAAGATGCCTCAGGGACCAACATTGGCCTCATCGATTCCAGTTCGTGCGCAAGGCGAAGCATTCCGTCGAACGGAGGATTCAAGAGGTGAGGCTCTCATGTACATAGTTGGAGACGGCACCGATCGTCCTTACAGATGGAAAATCAAAAGTCCGATGTTTACTACGATCTCGGCTTGCCCACACTATCTCAAAGGGTACAAGGTCGCCGACATCCCTGCCATTATGGGGAGCATTGATATTTGTATAGGAGAGACCGATAAATGACCTTATTCGATGCATGCAGGATTATGGCTGAGTGGTCAGTAAAGATTTTCATACCTATTTTTGAGTTTCAGGAAGGACTGTTTCCGCCATTTAGCAATCCTGCAGGATGGGTTGCAGATTGGTTAGGTAGTGATGGTGGGTTGAATACTTTAGCATGGTTTTACGCGGTCAATATTGCATTCGTGATAGGTATGACTAATCTGATATTGGTAATTCATTTGGAAAGAAAGATTGCAGCCAGGATCCAGGATCGCAGAGGGCCAATGCTCTCTTTCAGATCATTTAGAGAATTAGGTCAAGACTTAGTAGGAGATGCACCTTCTTGGAAATTCAAGAAGAATTATAGTGGAATAGGGATTCTGCAGAATCTTGCTGATGGTATTAAGGCCTTTACTAAGGAGTTGATAATTCCCAACAAGGCCGATAAATTGCTATTTACATTGGGTCCCGTAATATTCATTTCTTCATCCGTGTTTTTACTGGCTTTGTTTCCTTTATCGGATCGTTTTGCTGCTTCTTCAGCTCCAGCCGGTTTAATGATAATCATGGCCGCTTTCTCCATAGCGCCCATTGGAGTACTGACTTCAGGATGGGCATCTAACAACAAGTATTCCATGATAGGGGGAATGAGGTCGGCAGCTCAATTAATGTCATATGAGATACCTCTGCTTTTGAGCATGGCTGGGGTGTTTTTACTGGCAGGTTCTTTTGATCCCGTCGTAATTGTCGAGCAACAACAAGCATCTACGTGGTTTTTTGGATTACCAATGTGGAATTTCATTCCTCAGTTCATTGGTTTTGCAGTTTTTATGATATGTATACTGGCTGAAGTTGAACGTGTTCCATTCGATTTGCCGGAGGCTGAGGCTGAACTAGTTGAAGGTTGGACCACAGAATATAGTGGCATTAGATTCATGTTTTTTCTGATGGCCGAATATATTAGGGGATTTGCGGGTGCTGCTGTTGCAGTGATATTATTTTTGGGTGGATGGGCTGGACCCTTCTTGCCCCCTGAGATTTGGTTTCTGATTAAAGTCTATTTGGTTATCATCTTTTGGATATTCATACGCTGGAGTGTGCCACGTATAAGGACCGATCAGATTCTTGTACTGGGTTGGAAGAAATTGTTGCCTTTATCTTTGATAAATATCCTTATTGTTATCCTTATAGTCGAGATTGGACCTTATTTTTCAGATATAGTAAACCTTCCGGAGGTATTCTAATGAGTAATGAACGAGAACCAGGAATTATGGATATTTTCATTAATCCTATGAAAGTAACCGCGAAACAGTTTTTGAAGTCAACTTTTGGCAAACCAACGACAGTAATGTATCCTCTGGAGAGGAGGGATCCGCCTCCAACTTATAGAGGAATGAATGCAGTGATCTGGGACCTTTGTATCGGTTGTGGAATCTGTGGTGAAGTCTGTCCTAATAGATGTTTGAAGATGAAACCTGTGGAATTATCTGAGGAGGAAGAGGTTAGAGCATGGTATGGTTCGCATTTGTCGAAACGAAAGAGCAAGCCTGAGAGACCTGCGATAAATTTTGGTCACTGTATGTTCTGCGGATTCTGCGAGGATTTTTGTCCAACCGGGGCTATGACTATGACTGATTTTTATGAGATGGCTGATACAAATCGTGAAGGATTGATTTATCCTGCCCGTTCAATGAAGGTTGAACTGGAGACTCTCCCTCAACTTCCTCTTACCAATTACATGATGGAATCACCCGTTCTGGATGTTGATCCTTGTATTGGCTGTAGCAAATGTGTGGACAAC
>CAZXZT010000136.1:0-2806 GCA_964645695.1 uncultured archaeon | reverse complement strand
ATCAGATTCGCAGATTCTAGGAACATCGGCGTCCCCATGACCAACCGAAGGAAACGCACGGGGCATATCGAGGGAGGTTACGTTCACAGTCTGGACCCTGGTTTGTACGAATGGGTCTGTGTTCTTGATTTCAAGTCGATGTATCCTAGTATCATCATCGATCGCAATCTGTGTTTTACCACCATGTCGGAAGATGGAGAGATAGAGACACCGCATGGCGTGAAATTCAAGAGCCCCGAACAGAAAAAAGGCCTGTTACCCGAACTTCTTACCAATTTGATGGCCGATCGGGATTCGGCGAAGGAACTTCAGGCTGAAGCCAAGAACGAAGACGAGGAACAGTACTACCGCCGGGTCCAGGAGGCAATCAAGATACTGATGAATTCAGTTTACGGTGTTTTCGCTTCCTATTTCTATAGATTCACCAATTTGGATATTGGTGCCTCAATTACGGCATACGCTCGTGAATATGTCAAGGATATCCTGAAGGATCTCGAAACAGAAGGTTTGGACGTAATATATGGAGACACAGACTCTGTATTCTTCCGTTCACCGCATCCAGATCTGGAGCCGACCGTTGATTTTGGCCAGAAGATTGCCGAGAGGTACTCGGTTGGGGCCAAACAATTGGAATTCGAGAAGATCCTTCAACCGTTTTTCTCCCATGGTGTCAAAAAAAGATATGTTGGTAAACAAATCTGGCCCAAAGAAGGTATGCTGATTAGAGGGTACGAGACTCGACGTACTGATTCATTCCCTGTTCAGGTCTGGGCGCTCAAGGATGTATTTGCCAAGTTGATGGACCGGGATGTGGAGGACGCTTTGGAAACAGCTAGAGATTGGGTCACTAAAGTTTCCCAGGGAGAAATGGAGAAGCAACATTATGTCATTTCCAAAACAGTTAACCTGAAAAGAAAGTATGTCAATGAAAATAATCAGGCCCATCTGCAAGCCTACAAGAAATATATCGAGACCGGTAGACCTTTTGTCAGTGGAATGAAGATATCCTTTATTGTGACCAATGCCAAGATAAGCCCGATGGAGGTTGAACCCTTTATTCCTGACGAGGAATGCCCTGAGCCAGATTATGATTATTACGTGAACCGTATTGCAAAATCACTTTCCCGTGTCACCGAGGTCTTTGATTGGGATGCCAAGGCCTTGAAGAAAGGGAAGCAGGAACCAAAACAGCAGACTCTATTCTAATGTCCAAAATAGAATATCATAGCGAAAGCCGCGAATGGTATATTGCTTCCGCGACCATCATCTCGGTCGCGACCATATGCTATCTCATTATTGCTGTCCATGTCCTGCCCGATCAGTCCCAGATATTCCCGCTTTTATCCAAGACGATAAACGTATCATTTCTGCTCCTGGGTCTTTCCGGCGTCTTTTTGGGGTTTCAAGGCTATAGATTCAGGGAAGGCAAGGCGTTCCTGCTCCGCATGGATGGTGACAGGGCTATCGTTGAACTGGAAAAGCGACTCTTGGCTACCGAGCTGGATGTCCAGGGGATCGAATGCGTCGATGTTTCCAGTCTGGGGCTGTGGAGGCCGATAGGCCGTTTGTCGCTCAATTCTGGCGAAATCGAAATTAAGGAAATCTGGTTCTCGGCCTATTATTACAGGACTCAGATAGCTTTACGTGGAGATTTTCCGCAAGAAATAATTGACGATTTCACATCTAGTTTGATTTGAATTCGCCCAGCCCCGAACTGTAGTATACCAGCGGTTCGGCTTTTTCATCAAAATTACCATCCTCAATTCTGCCAACGAATATGGTGTGGTCTCCTCCATCGTACTTTTCCGTGGTCGTGCATTCCATCGATGCTAGGCAACCGTCCAGAAGCGGTGTTCCGCTGTCTGTTATCCGGTGTGGCAGAGATCTTACCAGCTCGTTTTTGTCAACATTCGGGTTCGCGAAGTCCCAGGCTATCTTTCCTTGCTCGGAATTACAGATATTTACTCCGAAAGTGGCCGTTTTTTCTAGCGATTCATGGCTTGCCACTTCTCTATCGATACATATTAAAACTAGAGGGGGGCTCATGGAGAGCGAGCAGAAGCTGGAAACAGTGAGTCCTCCCAACTTGCCATTTTCATTGAAAGTCACTAGTGTTACGCCAGCTGCGAACCTCCGCATGAGTTCCTTGAAAAGGTCGTTTGAAACAGCCATCCAGAATCTAATTGGCCCTAGCTATTTAGCATGCATTCGGTTTGAAGATCATAGCTAGCATCACTATCCTTTTGCTTTAAATAGCGATTGAATGCGTGCGTACGTAGCCGCAGATATTAAATGGTGTGATTGATGCTTTCGGAAAAAAGAACTGCATGCGCCGGATTACTGTTGTTAGCATCGTTCTTCTTTTTAACTCTTGTTGCCGATAATTCCGAGGCCGATACCATAGATGTCGACATATTCGGTGGATCGGATTATACTAACATAACTCAGGCTGTTGAGAACGCTACTTCTGGAGATACAATCAGAGTTGCAGCAAGAACGTACCATGATACCGTTCTTGTCAATAAACAGTTGACTATTCTTGGAGGAAATGAGGGTGTTGATGCGGGAGCGATATTCGATCCTTCTTGTAATAGTGGTGAGCTTGTCACCCGTTATAGATTTGACGACAGTAGCGGAAGTACAGCCTATGATGATATTTGGTGTGATAATTTGGATGGTGATATCGAAGGCGCTACGTGGGCAACTGGTGTTTGGGGTAATGGTCTTGATTTTGATGGAAGTGGTGATTATATCGAGATTGATCACGACTCCGCATTTAATGAAACTCAAGTAGTCATAAGTGCTT
>CAZXZT010000135.1:0-2810 GCA_964645695.1 uncultured archaeon | reverse complement strand
GCCAGTTTCCCGATTTCAAATTGCGGATTTTCCAGCAAATCTTCGAATTTAGTAGTGGTGCATTTCGAATTTTCATCATTTAGTCTAGCCCAGTTTCGATGCAACAGATTCCACTTTTCCAGATATCCCTCAATCTCCCCCAGTTGGACCCCTCTCCTTCGGGCAACAAATTTCTGCCCCTCGCTCACCAGACCTCTTAGGGAACGTACTTTATCGTGCCGGTTGTTATATTTTGAGTAACTCACAAGCCAGGCGTAGGGGTCCTTCAGACAAATAATATATTGTATTCTTTCCGCTTCATATTCCTCTCTTATTCTTTCCAGATCCCTTGCAGAAACATAATTCTCCATACTCTGTCCTGCATCCCAATCCTTTCCATCCCAATTTACCTTCTCTTTGTGGGGCCCATGTTTCCATCCTAGGATGTTTGTCAGTACAACCGTGTCCTCCAGATTGATCTCAAGCAACATCTTCACGAAATTAGTGCAACTTCTTTGAATTCCGTATTGCTTGATGTACGTCGTCATTATTGATTTAATCGAGTTTTGGTTATTATAAAGGGTTATTCCCTCGCACGCTGTGAATCCGAATCTCTTCGTAGCTGGAGTACCGAAGGCAGGGACCACGTCCCTTTTCCGGCATCTGGCCCTACATCCGGACATCCATCCTTCCAGTCCCAAGGAGCCTGGCTACTTCCATCCGTTCAAGACCAAGGAGCTGGATAGCGGTCTGGAGGCCTACCTGAAATGCTTCTCTAGGCATTCGGGGCAGAAATATGCCATGGAGGCCACACCAGGATACTTCTATGGTGGCCGTAAAAGTGCAGATGCTATCAACAATTTCTCACCAGACTCAAAGGTGATAATCGTCTTGCGACATCCGGTTGAAAGGCTGTTCTCTTTTTACAAGTACAAGCAGAGTCTGGGCCACATAAGCGACAAGCGCAACTTTGATGATTACATCGGAGAATGCAGAAAAGTTCCTGCAGATCAGCCGATCCGGAAGGAAAATTACGATTACTGGGCGATGGTCGGTGGAAATTATACTTCTCTACTGTCAGATTGGCATGACGTTTTCAATGATAGACTGAGAATCTGTTTTTTTGACGATCTGGTCAAGGGCAAGCATGATTTTGTTGCAGAAATATGCAAATGGCTGGACCTTGATCCGAATCTGATTATTAAAAAACGGACGCGCGTCGAAAACAAGTCGATGCTCTACCGTAGTAGAGGTCTGCAAAGGGTGGCCACATCCGTTGACCGCACGTTATCCGGTGTCTGGTACTATCTACCCTGGCTGAAGTGGCCATTCCGAGGCATCTACAACCTTCTGAATGCCAAGCCCCATACCGAGATCATATCAGATTCCCTGCGTGGCGAATTGGAGGCATATTACAAGAGCGATATGGACCAGACTCGGATTTTCCTCGAGGAAAGGCAAATAGGGAACTTGCCAGTCTGGCTGACCGGATAATGGCCAATTACGACGTATTCAACGGTGACACGGACGGGATTTTCGCTTGGCATCAGCTACGTCTGACCCATCCCAGAGATGCGACCCTGATCACGGGCGTCAAACGGGATGTCGGTCTGGTAGGTCGTGTAGAAGCCGGTGAGGGAGACATGGTGACGGTCTTGGATGTTTCCCATGCCAAGAACCGGAAGGACGTTCAGAGATTACTTGATTCCGGAGCGATTGTAGAATATTTTGACCATCACGATCCAGGGAAATTGATAGATCATCCTAACATCACTTATCATATCAACACTGAACCGAATGTCTCTACAGGCCTGATAGTGAATTCGCATGTCGGAGGCCAGAACTGTCTCTGGTCGATAGCAACTGCATTTGGAGACAATCATATGGATCTGGCCATGAATATGGCCAAATCCGAAAATTTAAGTGGAGAGCAAACAACTTTGCTGAAACAGATCGGTCTGGTTGTGAATTACAACAGTTATGGACAGACAGCGGGTGACCTATTCTTCCCGCCTGAAGAAATAGCTGAAGCGACTAAAGCATGCGGTTTGGACATATTCAGTTTCACAAAACAAAGTGACATCTTTTCGACCTTGCTTGAGAATTTCAGTGCCGATATGAGTTCAGCCGTTTGCCAAGAGCCATATTTAATCAGCGATAATGCAGTGATCTACACACTTCCAAATGAAGCCTGGACCCATCGTGTAATGGGAGCTTTCAGCAATCATCTGGTGTCATCCAATAAGGATCTGGCCTGTGCAATAGCGGTCCTAAATTCGGATGGGACCTATAGGATATCTGTGCGTTCTTCCATCAACAATCCGTATGGTGCTGGGAACCTGTGCAAGAAGTTTGGAGGCGGAGGTCGTGAGAAGGCTGGCGGTGTAAACAATCTCGTCGCTTCTGAACTGGATACTTTCAAGAAAGAGTTTGATCGGATATTTTCATGAAAACACCGGCCGAGTTTGTTGAAAAGTGGATGGAGACTATTTGTTCCAATAATGTGGCAACCATAGTTTCACTGTACAAGGAAGAGGCAGTGTTGTTGGGAACACTAGATGGTAAATTACGCAAAGGTCATAGCGAAATAAAGGAATATTTTGATTTTTTTGTGAAGCTACAGCCTTGTGGCAAGATTACTTCAATTGTCGAAGAGGATTTTGGTCACAAGCGCATGGCAGTAGCTAATGGAACCTATGATTTTGAATTGATCGAGAATGGTGAAAAAGCTACAGCACCAGCAAGATTCACTTTTGTTTTGGAAAGAATAGGAACCAAGTGGAAGATTCATTCACATCATTCTTCTAAGCAACCATAAACAAAGGGTGGCC
>CAZXZT010000134.1:0-2883 GCA_964645695.1 uncultured archaeon | reverse complement strand
GTCATCATTTTCTTTCCATCACCAAATAACATCATAGTTTTGTCTTCGTAGAAAAGGTCATTATCGACGCCAGCATATCCTACAGACAAGGATCTCTTTACCATAACAACAACTCGGGCCTTGTCGGCGTTGATTATCGGCATTCCTGCCAATGGTCCTTCGTCACTTCTGGCTACAGGATTCACAGTGTCGTTTGCCCCCACAACCAGAGCGACATCACATTCTCCCATTTCCGAGTTGATATCATCCATCTCAATTAATTTTTCGTAAGGAACACTAGCTTCAGCCAATAGCACATTCATGTGACCGGGCATTCGACCTGCTACAGGATGAATTCCATATTTCACTTCACATCCATTTGCCTCTAGAATATCTGCAAATTCACGAACTTGGTGCTGACACTGGGATACGGCCATCCCATACCCTGGAATAATCACACATTTTGATATGCCGTCGCATATCATGGCCACTTCTTCCGGATCTGAGCCGACTTTGGTGCGAGTTACCTTTTCCCTATCAGATCCTCCGAACGATTTGAAAAGGACGTCTACCAGTTGCCGATTCATCGCCTTGCACATGATATTAGTTAGAATCAGACCTGCGGCCCCGACCATCGATCCGGCAATAATAAGAACATTATTGCTGATGATGAAACCCGTGAATGCAGCTGCAATTCCAGACAGAGAATTTAGCAGGCTTACCACTACTGGCATGTCTGCTCCGCCGATAGGCAATACAAACAGCAGTCCCAGAAGGCATGATAGAGCGATAATTCCTATGATATAGTCCTGATTCCCGGGTTCTTCTATGCTCATATAGATTAGACCTACAATTCCAATCAGACATATTCCCTTGACATAATTCAGCCATTCAGGTCCCCAGGTCGGTGTTCTGTACCATTTTCCGAATATCTCCACACCTCCTTTCAGTTTCATCATAGCCAGCAGGCTTCCAGTTAGTGTCATCCATCCAACCAGTGTGGAAAGACCAATTGCAATCCAGGCCACATGGAACGCTAGCCAGTCATTTGGGATGGTTCCATCATTGATCATTCTGAAAACTTCCGAAGCGGCTACGAGCGCACTCGCAGCACCTCCAAAACCATTGAAGAGCGCGACCATTTCGGGCATCCCCGTCATTTGAACTCTTACAGCCATGGTGTAGCCGATTATCCCTCCTGTAATCAGGCCTGCAGGAATCAGTACCGTGCCCTCTATTCCCTCACCAAAATTCATCTGTGCTACAGTTACAACTACGGCTACGAGCATTCCTGATGCACCGTAGAGGTTACCTGTAGGAGCAGTGCGAGGATGGCCCAGTTTCTTCAGGCCCAGTATGAATAGAATCGAGGCAATCAGATATCCAATGTCCCAGATTTCAGGCTCAAAATCCATCTATTTCCCTCTCCTCTTGCCGGCAATCATATTCAGCATCCGGTCGGTAACTGCAAAACCACCAACCACGTTAATCGTTGCTAGGACCAGTGCGAAGAATCCCAGCCATGCGGCCAATGGATAATTGCCCGAATCCGAGGCAACATTGCTAGCAAATAGCGCACCAACGATGGTAATTCCAGAGATTGCATTTGCACCAGACATGAGGGGCGTGTGCAAAGTCGGAGGTACCTTAGTTATTAGTTCAAATCCTAGGAATATTGCAAGTGCAAATATTGTGATTGCAGCGATTAATGCGAACAGTTCCATTATTTCAGCGCCTCCATCAGTTTAGTCTGATTTTCATGGACTTCACCTTTTTCTGCAATTAGAATCCCACCATATCCAGCAGATATTCCGCCCTCATCTCCGGTAAGCACTTGCTCTTCCGGATTTACTACAAGTTTTCCTTCTTCTACCAGTACAGCGACAAAATTAGTGACATTGTTTGAGTAGAGCATAGATGCCGTATTCGGAATTGCCCTGCATAGCATCGGAATTCCAATGACAGTCACGCCATCCTTTTCTACGATTTCACCTTCTACACTTCCCACAATATTGCCTCCCGTATCGCAATTCATATCAATGACTACAGCTCCCTGTTTCATTTCACGGGTCATTTTCTCATTCATTTCTTTGCTGAAGAACAGTTTGGGTGCATCAGCTCCAAACATTCTCGCAGTAGTTATCACAACATCCGCATCTTTCACGGCTTCCATTAATGCATTATCGAACGTTTTCTGAAGCTCTTTATCGGTGAATAATGTTGCATGGCCACTGGAACTTTCGGCATCTTTCCATCCGGGGACATCGATAAATTTTGCACCCAAACTCTCGGTGTCCTGTTTAGCGGCCAATCTCACATCGATAGCATGTATGGCACCTCCCAATCTCTTGGCAGTTGCAATAGCCTGTAGACCAGCCACCGCAGCACCCTGGATAACGAATTTCGCAGGTCTCACGGTGCCGGCCGCAGTCATCATCATGGGGACCATCTTCGAAATGTGAAGGGATCCCATCAGAGCCGCTCTGTATCCGGACAGATTGTCCTGACTTGAATTGACGTCCATAGATTGTCCTTTGGACAGTCTTCGGGGAATCAGATCTAGGGAGAGCAACGTAATCCCCGCATCTATGATATTTTTTGTTTGCTCCAAATTTCTGAAGGGATCGGCTATGCAAGCCAGCATGTGCCCCTTCTTCATCATTTTGAAATCAGGAACATTGACCGAAGCAACCAGTCCAGACGTCATGACGTCTTCCTGATTCCCTATCTTCGCGCCTTTGTTCTCATATTCCGAGTCAGAATAGCCTGATTTTTTTCCTGCGCCTTTCTCCACAAGGACCTCGAATCCCAATTTGTTCAATTTTGGCACGGAAACAGGTACAATTGCGACACGCGTTTCGTTGTCGTCTCTTTCTTTTGGTACTCCTAAACGCATTTCGTTTT
>CAZXZT010000133.1:0-2887 GCA_964645695.1 uncultured archaeon | reverse complement strand
AGCCAGGAGAAAGATCCACGGTACTGAATGAGGAATTCCGACTGAGCAGTCCGTCCCGGCTGGAAATCCACTCGTAGCCTGTGATGTTGCCGTCCGCATCGGAACCGGTGCCTGCGAAAGATACGTTCACCCCTTCATCGGTTGATTCAGGAGATACGCTCGTTAGAGTGGCATTAGGGTACTCCTTGACTATAAACCAGGTTGACGTCTTCGGAGACCAGGCAGTCCCATTGTCGGACCCCTGGAATGTTATATTGTGATAGCCCAGACTCAGAGTATTGACATTGACTGTGAAATTGCCCGAAGTGCTCAGTACTCCTTCCTTGCTTGAATTCCAATAGTAGCTAGTTATCTCGCCATCCTTGTCATAGGTGCTACCAGAGAAAACAACGTTGTAAGACGTCAGATTATTCCTGTAGGCAGTCTGCGGGGTTATACTATGAATAACGGAAACAGGAATGTCATTTATTGATAATTGAGTAGTGACTGGACGGGACCAAAGACTGTCATTATCCTTGACCTTGAACGTGATCCAATGAAAGCCTACCGATAATGAAGTGCTACTGAAGCCCGAATTTGTACTTAGCAGACCGTCACGGCTGGAGATCCACTCGTAGCCTGTGATGGTACCGTCCTCATCCGAACCGCTTCCATTGAACGAAAGTGCATCCCCAAAGTCGATTGAATACGAAGACTGACTATCAATAGTCGCAGTAGGGTATGCCTTTACAACCAACCAGATAGAAACTTTCGGAGACCATGTGGTGTAGTTGTCACGACCCTGGAATGTTATCGTGTGATTGCCCCAACTCAAAGTATTGACATCGACTGTGAAATTGCCTGACGTGCTCAGTACTCCATCCTTGCTCGAATTCCAGTAGTAATGGGTTATCTGGCCGTCATTATCACTGACATTGCCGTAGAAATTGACGTTGTAATAAGTCAGATTATTCTTGTAAGCGACTTGCTGTGATAAGGAACCAATCCCTGCGACGGGTATGTCATTAATGAACAAAGAAGCATAATCTGTAATTGACCACAAAGTATCATCATCTTTGACCTTGAAAGATATTACGTGATAGCCTGCAGACAAGGTACTAGTCGTTACGTTCAAACTGGTTCCAAATAAACCATCCCTGCTGGAATGCCATTCATAACCAGTGATTGAACCGTCCGTATCGCTTGCCTCTCCTGAGAAGGTAACGGGCACGTTCTCGTCTGTGGAGACATGGCTCACGGATGCTATCGATGATCTGGGATGGTGCCGGACGTACAAGGGGGCCGTGGCATTGTGAGACCAGAAACCATAATTGTCCTTGGCGCCGAAGGTCAGAGTGTGGTTGCCTGGTGAGAGTGTTGTCGCATTGATTGAGAACGAGGGGTCATAACTGAAAGCACCATCAATAGAGGAAATCCAAACGATATCCGTAATGGAATTCTCATAATCAAATGCAGTTGCAGAAAGGAAAGTGGTATCATAGAGGGAAACAAAAGAGTCAGCGAATCTGATTGAGGTGGATATTCTGAATTCGTCCACATTGCCCTGGAAATTGTCCAAGGTACAAATCGAGGACCCAGATGTTCCAGCTCCCACGCAATTCTTAGCTGATATTGACTTGCTTAGTACGAAATTAGTGGGCAAATCATACTCGCCTACCAATTGACGGTTGATGTAAATCTTGATGAAATCATCAGACTCGCTGTACAGCGCCGCAATATGGTACCAGGCACCTGGTGCCACCGTCATGTTGGACGTGACTTCCTTCCATCCAAAAGAAGCCGATTTTACCTTGAAGTAAGCATACTGGTCATCATCTATTCCAAGCTCTACAAAACCATCCTGCCCTCCCGAAAAGACAACCATTTCATTGCCTTCAGATACCGAGGAATCCAAGTTGATCCATATCTCAAACGTGGCCTCCGTGAATACGGAGGAGCCACCAAGCATATCTGGTACTAGAATGTAGTCGTCATCTCCATCCAATTCAACACCACCTCCAAACAAACCTGGGTCCCAGACTGCATCGTTCTTGAGAGTCGCATGATGCGAATGAGAACTTGCATCATTGGCCCTTGTACCACTATCTTCATCCATGTGCCAATAACCCAGTGTATCGCTGTCCGAGGCTGGGAGAGTATCGTTCCCACTATATCCAAAGATTATGGAGGGAACTGTGGCTATGATATCAACCACAGGTCTTCCATTGACAACAACGTAAGTAGTATCTGCAGTGGACCATAGGCTATCATTATCCTTGACCTTGAAGTAAATCGTATGATTACCAGGGCTTAGATTGTCCAGTGTAAAATTGGAAAGCGTACCTACCAGTCCATCTATTGATGACGTCCACTCATAGACCATGACCGAACCATCTTCATCAGATCCTGTTCCCGAGAAGGATACATCATCGGATTCATTAGTGAATGATGGAGAAACTGAACTGATGGTTGCGTTCGGATATGCCTTGACAATCAGCCAGGTCTCGGAGGATGAAGACCAGGCAGTGTAATTATCTCTCACCTGGAAATAGATAGTATGATTGCCAACACTCAGACCGCTAAGTGCCGTAGAGAAATTACCCGAAGTACTCAGTACTCCGTCCTTGCTCGAATTCCAGTAGTAATGGGTTATCCGGCCATCATTGTCCTCGCCTGAGCCATTAATCGCCACTGCAGAAACAGTCTGGTTATTCTTGTAGACAGGATTTGAACCAATTGCATCTATTGAGGACTCGGGTATGTCATTGATAAATGCGCTAGAAATATGTGCTACCGACCACAAGGTGTCGTTGTCCTTGACCTTGAAATATATCCTGTGGAAACCGGTAGAAAGATCGGTGGTACTGAATGAGGAATTCCGACTGAGCAGTCCGTCTCGGCTGGAAGT
>CAZXZT010000132.1:0-2890 GCA_964645695.1 uncultured archaeon | reverse complement strand
AAAGGGACTGGAAACATCACAATTTATAATTCTGATCAGTCGGTCTTTGAACAGATTGATGTTACCGGTTCTAAAGTCACTGTATCAAATACGGTTGTAACAATCAATCCGGATGGTACGTTTCAGTCGCCGGGTTCTTATTATGTGAAGGTTGCTTCTTCAGCCATTCAGGATGCGAGTGGCAACGCCTATGTTGGTATACAGAACACGACATCCTGGAATTTTGCCACCGTTGATGCCGTGGCACCAAGAGTGGCTACACTAATTCCCGCTGATGATGCCACTAGCGTAGCAGTGGGAGTTTCTCTTGTCATGACCATGGATGAGAATGTAAGTAGTGGATCAGGGGATATAGTTATCTACAATCCCGATGATACTGTTTTTGAATCCATTCCTATCACTGATGCCAAAGTTACCATCGCGAATGACCAAGTAACCGTGGATCCCACATCGGATCTGGCCGAAAATACAGTCTACTATGTCCAGGTGGCTGGAACAGCTCTGACTGACGCATCGGCTAACGCCTATACGGGAATACAGGACAAGACAACCTGGAATTTTACTACCATAGACCCTCCGTCGACGCCTAACACAGCTCCTGTACTGGCATCTGTACAAGATACAACTATTGCTGAAGACGAAACTGTTGAGGTAACACTTTCGGCTACAGATGCGGAAGGGGATCCGCTTACTTATTCAGGTACATCCAATAAGACTGATGTTACAATCTCAATTGACAGCGATAAACTTACTTTAACACCAAGATCTGGATGGAATGGTGAAGCACATATTACTGCTTCAGCGTCTGACGGTAATCTTACGGATTCAAAAACATTTAAATTGACAGTGTCGGGTGTGAATGATGCACCTGTTATCGTTAATCCTATCGACATAACGATCAACGAAGACGATTCCACGGCCATTAAATTGGTTGCGACCGATCCTGAAGGAGATCCGATTACTTTTACTAGCAATCCAGATACATTTAGCGTTGAAACATTTTTATCTAATGACACCTTAGCAATTAAACCTGTTGCTAACTGGAATGGAACATCGGAAATTTCTGTTAATGCCACCGATGGCACTCTCAGCGATTTTGAGACATTCACTTTAACGGTGACTCCAGTCAATGATCTGCCCAGCGACTTTGATCTCTACTCACCCACCAATGAAGCCTTCGTTATTATCAATGATAACACCTATTCCGATTCACTTATTTTTTCATGGGGAGAATCTATTGATGTGGACGGTGACACCCTCATTTATGAATGGGTCGGAACTGACGGGTTGGAACAAATCCAGATTCCTGAGACGACTGAAGCGGGAATCACTGTTGCCTACGGTGAAATCTATAACATGATTGACCAGAGCAACCTTTCTCATTGGTCTGAAGCATCGGAGATTTCCGGGACTTGGACAGTGGTGGCAAAGGATCCGGAAGCGAATGTCCATGCGGTGAACGGACCGTTTACTCTAACCATCCGCGAAAATGTTGTCGCCCTTGATGGGAGGGAGTTGCTTCCACAGGTATTTGCTCTCCATGAGAATTATCCCAATCCCTTCAATCCTGTAACCAACATCAGTTTCGACCTACCGGAAAGGAGCCAGGTACAGCTTTCCATTTTTGACATTACAGGCAGACGTATAAGGCAGTTGGTAAGAGAGAATCAGGCAGCCGGTTTCCGTTCGGTTCTATGGGACGGTACTGATGATTCAGGTCGGCCCGTTAGCGGAGGAGTTTATTTTTACCAATTTCAGGCGGGGAATTTTGTCGAAACCAGAAAAATGCTCTTAATCAAGTAGTGGGAGATCGATTATGAATCGAAAAGTGATAAAATTACTTTTCTGTTTGCTCATTGTATCAGGCATTGTTCAGGCGGAAAAGAAACGGGCATTCATGGAAATGGTTTCCACCGAAACGTGTCCCTATTGTGTGACCTCTAGTGTTTATCTCAATGAATGGAGGCGCCCTGGAGCATCGTCCTATCTTGGCCATGACATGGTAAGAAACTGGATTATTATCCATTACCATGATGACGATCATCTATCAAGTCTGATGGCAAACGCCAACAGTCAGGAAAACCCAGTGGACTATCGTTTTGGTTCGGGGAATGGATATCCTTACACCGATAAGATGGGGTGGTATCCGTGGCTGGTGTTTGACGGCGAATATATTACTCTCTCCGCTTGGGATGAAATCATTGAGTATGCCGAAGCGATGAGGGAGGAAGAAACTCCGGTAGGGCTCTCACTGGAAGGGACGGTCTTCAATGAATTTGATGCCAATGTGAAGTTGACCATCACAAGTGAAGATGATCTTTCATCAAAAGATCTTCGCCTTTTCGTTGCTGTTACTATGGATTCTGTCCGTCACACCAACGAGAATGATCTATCTCAATATTCGCACCATGATCTTTTTCTTTCATGGATCGGTAGCGTCGGCGCTGACTCAACTTGCGGAGACGGATGTGAAGATGGACAATCCATTACTCTGAATAAAGATGAAACATTGGTAAAGACTTATACATGGACCCTTGATGAGGAGCCGCCTGCTAATCAAGATCCCAATGTCAATCCTGTTTCGTGGGACAAGAAAGATATGAAGATTGTTGCCTTTGTGCAGGATTTCGGGACGGCTGAGATCCTACAGTCCGCCATGATCGCCCGAACCGGTGGCGTCCACACCGACATTAAGGATGAATCAGTGCTTCCCGAATCGTTTGATTTGTACCAGAACTATCCCAACCCTTTCAACCCAATCACAACCATCAGTTATGATCTTCGGGGACAGGCGGAGGTTAATCTTAGTATCTATGATTTACTGGGGAATCGGATTAAGACCCTCGTGAATCAATCACAGAATGCTGGTTTCAAAATGGCTGTTTGGGAT
>CAZXZT010000131.1:0-2904 GCA_964645695.1 uncultured archaeon | reverse complement strand
TATCAGCCGGTCAAGGTCAACCGCATTTCCAAATTTGCTCTTTGTCGGGTCAATCGAATCTTCTCCATACCTGAATTGAACAACAGTATCGGCAGTATTTCGGACCGTGCCATCATATTTGACCCTGAGATCTTCCAAGGCATTTACCAAACGACGTTGCATGTATCCCGATCTGGAAGTCCGGACCGCAGTATCGACCAATCCTTCACGGCCTCCCATAGAGTGGAAGAAATATTCAGTGGGCGTTAAACCCTTCTTGTAGGACGACCTTACGAATCCCTTGGCATCCGCACCCAGATCTCCTTTGTTGAAATGGGACAATGTTCTTTTCTCATATCCACGAGAGATTCTTTCGCCACGAACCGCTTGTTGACCGATGGAGCCCGCCATTTGCGACAGGTTCAGCATGCTACCCCGAGCCCCAGATCTGGCCATTATGACTGCGAAGTTGTCCATGCCCAGATGCCATCCCGCGATTTCTCCAGATTTGTCCCGGACTCTGCCCAAAACACCCATGACCTCCACTTCAAGCGTCTCTTCTATGCTTCTTCCAGGTCTCGGCTGAAGTTTGCCTTTGTTATAGGCATTTACCAGCTTGTCAACCTCCTTCACAGCCTTTCCTTGAGCATCAGTGATTTGGGCCAATGCCTCTTCGGGCACGTCTGCATCATCGATTCCGGTTGTGCACCCGGTTTCCATCAGGGCACCGACCGCTAGTCTAGTGACCTTATCGATAAAGTCCTTTGCGGCATCAGAACCTTTCAATCTTGATATTTCTTCGAGAATTCTGCCTTTGAAAGCTGATATGGAGTTACCGTCTACAGGCCCCTTGATCATCTGCCCGTTTACAATCTCGACAATCATGCCCAGTTCGGTGTTCTCTTCCAAAGTACGGTCTGCAAAATAAACAGAAGCACGATACTTCAGATTCATATCATCAGGCAGAAGAACCGAGAAAATTTGTCTGCCAGACCATCGGGGTCCGCCCTTAGCTTTGGGATATTCAGGTTTTGGCAACTCTTTCTTGTTTTCTACCCGAGACAAAATCCTGACGGTCTGGTCGATATCGTAACTGGCTTCTCCATGAGTGAGGAGGAACATTCCAGTAATATGGTCGTGAATGGCCCCGATTACGGCACCTCCGAATCTGGGCGAGCGGATATGCTCCTGAACCCGCATCAATATCCTTGCCTCGGCACGTGCTTCTTCTGACTGAACAACATGAAGATTCATCTCGTCGCCATCGAAATCGGCGTTGTAAGGGGGACAAACACACAAATTGATTCTGAAGGTCTTGCCTTTCATGATACGAACTTCATGTGCCATCATAGACATCCGGTGCAGACTGGGTTGCCGGTTGAACAGTACAATATCCCCATCCATCAGATGCCTTTCGACCAGGAACCCCGGTTCCAGTCTTTCATGGTTGAATTCCCAGTTCTCTTCAGTCAGCTTGACCCTTCGTCCATCGGGCCGGATCATGTAATTTATACCTGGAATATACTGTTCGGGATCAGTGGGGGCAAAGTTTTCTTTGATTAAATCCCTCATAAAGGCCAAATTGTGAATATTAATTCTCACAGGGACTGTCAGTTCTCGGGCTGCAAGCTCAGGAACACCCACCTGGTTTATGCTCAGATAGGGGTCTGGCGTGATTACGGTTCGAGCCGAGAAATTGACCCGTTTACCGGACAGGTTTGACCGGAATCGTCCCTCTTTGCCCTTGAGCCGTTGCACAATGGTCTTCAGTGGCCGTCCTGACCGATGTCTGGCAGTGGGTATGCCCGCCGTCTGGTTGTCAAAATAGGTGGTAATATGATATTGTAGCAATTCCCATAGATCTTCCACTATGAGCTGAGGAGCTCCCGCGTCACGGTTTTCCCTGAGGCGCTGGTTGATTCTCAGGACATCTACAAGTTTGTGCGTAAGGTCGTCCTCGGACCTTTCACCAGATTCAAGAGTAATCGATGGCCTCATTGGGACCGGAGGAACTGAAAGGACAGTCAGAACCATGTATTCAGGTCTGGTAATTTTTGGGTTGAATCCCAAACACAGAAGATCGTTATCAGGGATTTTTTCCATACGGGAACGGATCTCTTTGGGCGTCAGTTTGCGTCCCTCCTCGCGGAAAGTCGTTGGTTTGTCCAGAGTAACTTTGATTTTTTCCTCGCCACAGTGCGGGCAAGTCTTTGCTTTGATGGCTTCACGAACTGCCCTCCTTGAAATTCCGCCTATTGCAACAGTGGTACCCGCTTCCGAATCCATAAGATTCTGGATTTGGACATTGTAATGTTCAATCCTGTCCTGGGTGAGCATCAGCCTCCCCGAACTGGGGTGAGTCGCATTCAGAATGTCCTTCATCGTCTTTGAATATCCTGCATGTATGACGGGCATTGCCAGATCAATGTGTCCGAAGTGCCCCGGATCCTCATCCATCTTGCGACCACTGGTCTTGCACCTCAGCCCGGGTTCGATAACACCCATATGAAGATCCATAAGGCCCATGGGAATCGGAAACCCATCATCGTCATATGTGTCTGCAGTTATGACTTTAGTAGCAGACAGCTTTCGAGCTTCTTTAGGCCCCATCAGCGCAAAGTCAATCTTTCCAATCTTTTTGGGTATCATTTCCTTCATGACAGATCCTCCAGTCTTAGTCTGGCCGCGATACCAAGCGATTTCAATTCTTCCAGCAACAGTTTGAAAGCGTAAGACATGGTGACAGGATAAATCGACGTATTGTCACCCATAGGCGACGTCAGAACGCCTCTGCGGTCGAGATAACCTATGTGCCCAGATTGGCTATCTACAAATTGGACTGTTTTGTCACTCTCGTCCAATAGACGGTCCTTGATGACCATTGCCGCACCGTGGGCGATTAGGCAATCACGCTCCTTCTCACCA
>CAZXZT010000130.1:0-2911 GCA_964645695.1 uncultured archaeon | reverse complement strand
TTTTGGGCTCATATGTCCCTAATTTGATGGGGGTCAAAAAGGGGTGGGTAAAATTTGATTTACATACAGGCCAATGCAAACAGGTGACAGACGTAGTTTCCAGAAAAAAGAGTAGTGAGATGATGAGCAAGATAAGGTCCAAGGATACTGGGCCTGAAATTAAAGTAAGAAGCTGGCTGCACAAAAGTGGCTTCAGATTCAGGTTGCATGCTGCCAACATTCCAGGCAGGCCAGACATTACACTGAAAAAATACAAAACGGTAATTTTTGTCAATGGATGTTTCTGGCACAGGCATGGTTGCAAATTAACATCAACACCAAAATCAAACATGGAATTCTGGGAGGAAAAATTCAACAAAAATGTTGAGAGGGACAAGAAGGTCAGGGAGGCCTGTAAAGCAGATGGCTGGAAAGTAATGAATATTTGGGAATGCGAGGTCCTCAATGGTGCATTTAGGCAGAAACTCCGCAAAGAGTTAACATCTCATTCGAATGGGGATTCTAATGAAGTATAGATTCATCGACCTCTTCGCAGGAATTGGAGGTTTTAGAATTGCCTTTGAGGAGACTGGAGCACAGTGCGTGTTTTCGAATGAAATAGACAAATTTGCATGCCAAACCTATGAAACCAACTTCGGTGACAATCCACTTGGGGATATCACGAAAATAAAAGCAAAGGACGTTCCAGAGCATGACATTCTTGCAGCGGGATTTCCATGCCAACCATTCTCCATAGCTGGCGTATCGAAATACAATAGCTTGGGTGTTGCACACGGTTTCAAGAACAAAACAAAAGGTACCCTATTTTTTGACATAGCAAGAATAATTGAACATCACAAACCAGCGGCATTCGTACTTGAGAATGTGAAAGGACTGAAGTCTCATGACAAGGGCAAGACGTGGAAAATCATAGAAAGCGTATTGGGAAACGACTTGAACTACACTATTTATTCCAAAATATTAGATGCGGCAAGTTTGGTTCCGCAGCATAGAGAAAGAATCTTCATCGTGGGGTTCAGAAAACCATTAGATTACGAATTTCCGGTTTTACCTGACAAAAAACCTAAACTGACTGACATCCTTAAAGACAAAGTAGATGAAAAATACACGCTTACGGACCATCTTTGGACCTATCTTCAG
Source organism: uncultured archaeon (assembly GCA_964645695.1). Lineage (GTDB taxonomy): Archaea > Thermoplasmatota > Poseidoniia > MGIII > CG-Epi1 > CG-Epi1. The sequence goes on along the minus strand of CAZXZT010000130.1, from coordinate 1,771 downwards.
AATTACAAGAAGAAACACGAAGCAAAGGGCCATGGCTTTGGATTTGGTATGGCGAAATTGGATGGTGTAAGTCGAACTCTAAGCGCTAGATACTACAAAGACGGTTCAGAAATATTGATTCCTCAACAAGGTAAGAATCCGCGTAGGTTGACACCAAGGGAATGTGCCCGCCTACAGGGCTATCCAGATAGTTTCGCCATCCCCGTCAGTGATACTCAGGCATACAAGCAGTTTGGAAATTCAGTGGCTGTCCCTGTCGTCAAGATAGTAGCCAAATCGCTTGTCGAGACATTAAAGCAAGACTCAGGAACTGCATAATGTTTAGACCAAGTAATCAAGATACACTAAATTCACTTTTGGAAAAACTTCGGGAACTTGGATCCAGTAGAATTATTGGCAAGGAGTTGAGTGAGAATGACAATTCCAAGAACCAGGTCTACTTTGGCCCAAGTTTCGATGCCCTAACTCTATTTCCTACAGAGAAGATAGCAACGGATGGAAAAGGCAACACACCCACCTTCAAGGCTCCAGTTAGATTTAGTTGGCTGGATGATTATAATATTCCACATGAAGCCCCACATGCACAGCTAATACTATATCCAAAATATCCAGAGGTACGCTTTTCGGGATTTTTGAGAGGATGTAAAAATCCTCCATCGACTGAAATGAGAGGGAGACAAGAAGGCCGAGTTTTGCTATTAGGAATAACAGACCGTGGAAAGGTATACGGCAAGGTTGTTTCAAAAGATGCAGAAATAGCCAAACAATATCACGCACGAAGACTTACAGTACAGTTGGGAGTTTTCAATCAACTACACCCCATAAGCGATGAAGAGGGGGATTCGGAAGTCACGTTGCTGAAGAGATTGGCCTCCGTCCATCGTAAAGAATGGATTCCATCCCAGCGAATGCATACGGATGGTGAAATACGGCCATACCGCGCAATAAATGGCATAGGATATACATTGGAGGCCGAGTTTGGAATAATTCCCAATGGATACACGGCACCAGATTATCTTGGCTGGGAGATGAAATCCTATACCGTACAAAAGTTTGGTAAAGTTCCAACTAAAGTTCTAAGTCTATTCACTCCAGAGCCCGACTCAGGCGAATACAAGGACAACCCTCTTCGTTTTTTCATGGAAAAATATGGATATCTTGACAACCATGGAACTTTGAGATTCAACGGGGCCCATTTTCACGGTCAAATCCAAAATAAAACGGGGCTAGTGGTAACGCTAGACGGTTTTGATTATGGAACCAAGAAGATATTGAAAGATACTGGCGGAATAATACTAGCGAATAGCGATGGAGAAATTGCAGCCAGATGGAGTTTTGCACATCTGCTGGAACATTGGTGCAAGAAACATTCCAAAGCCGTCTATGTACCAGGCATGAGGCAATCCATTGACAACCATCCTCACTATCACTATAGCAACAAGGTACACATATGCAAGCAAACAGACTTTGAGAAATTTCTTGCTGCCTTTTCGGAAGGCCATGTATACTATGATCCAGCACCCAGAATAACTAGTGAGGGCAAGGCGAAGAAGAGAAGCATGTTCAGGACCAAGACAACCTATCTTCCTAGTTTGTATTACAATCACGATATGGTCAATACTTTGGATAGCCTCGCGTAAGCAAAATCCCGAAAATTTGTAGACAGCCTCACTTGGAATACAAGGGGGTGCCCCCTCTACATGGAAGGGGGGGTTAGATTGAAGCGATGCCATAGCCTGCAGTAGTACATGCTTCGTGCCTGCCTATTTTC
>CAZXZT010000129.1:0-2917 GCA_964645695.1 uncultured archaeon | reverse complement strand
ACCAGAGGACTATAGGCCTCGATAATGATATTCTTAGAATTACAATAATCCAGAAGCTCTTTCTGATAATGGTAAGGATGGAATTCGACCTGGTTAACTGCAGGTAAAATACCGAATTTAGCCTCTATCTCAGCCAGATGTTCGATTGTAAAGTTACTGACTCCGATGGATTTGCATAACTCTCTATCGCGTAACTCAATGAATGCCTTCCAGGAATGATTTCTCTTTTCCCTGAGAGGCCAATGAATCAGATAAAGGTCAATATAATCACAATTCAGCCTATTCAGACTCTTTTCACAGGCCTCGATTGCTTCTTCGTAACCCTGATGCTGGTTCCACAACTTGGTCGTTATGAACAAGTCTTCTCTAGGTAAACCGGAATCATTTACTGCACGACCAACATCGGTTTCATTATCGTAGGCTCTAGCTGTATCTATGTGCCGATATCCGGCTTCAAGTGAATCTAAAACTGCTTGAGAAGTGGTTTTACCGGGTTCTGACTTCCAGGTGCCCAAGCCAACAACAGGTATCTGGCAATTATCATTCATCTTCAGGAACAATTGATCGGTCATAGACACCCAAAGGACTGGTTCTAAATTAATTACACCATCACTCTATTTTCAGAAGCTCAACCAACGTGTCATGTAAAGCCCCATTCGAGATTAGCCACTCCCTAGTGCCCATCGTGTAAGGATGGCCCTCGAAATCTGTCACTTTCCCACCGGCTTCTTCGACGATAAGAATACCTCCTGCCATATCCCAAGAATACTGGCCGGATGCGACATAGCTCTCTATGCGTCCGGCAGCAACATAGGCTAGCGATAGGGCCGCAGAACCAGTCTTCCGGATTGAATGGGATTCATATTCCAGACGGATAAATCTTTCCAGCATATTCTTGAACATTTGTGACTCTTTATCATGAGGAAATCCAGATGAGAAAAGGGCCTTATGCAAAGCATCAACAGACGTAACAGACAGTTTCTGGGGAGTACCTGTATTATGCAAATCATTCATGTAGGCTCCATTTCCCTTGGAGGCAAAGTACAATTCATCCCTGAATGGATCTGCCAAAACCCCTACTAACACCTCATCTCCCAGGCACAATCCAATTGATGGTCCACAGAAAGGATATGAATGAGAAAAATTAGTGGTCCCATCCAGAGGATCAACAATCCAGATTTTCTCGCCAGGGAAATTAGTGCCTTCCTCGGCAATTATGCCAAAATCTGGAGTTTCTGAACGAAGGATCCTGACAATCTCTTCTTCGCATCGCTTGTCGGTGGCAGTCACTACATCTACCTTGGACTTGTATTCTATACCCTCAGGATTGCCAAAAGTCTCGAGAATTATCTCCGAGGCCCGGATAGCTACCCTGATTGCTACTTGTAAAGCGTCTACTGGCAAAGGAAATCAACCACTCCCTCGAACAGTGGCCGGCCGTCGCCGGGTCCTTCTGGATCTCGGCCCGAAGAAGTCCAATCCGCATGCTGCCAGCCATGGAAAACGCGTTCCGGATGTGGCATCATTCCCAGGACATTACCCTTGGGATTTGTTATCCCGGCAATGTCATACGCTGCACCATTGGGATTCCATGGATATCCAGGATTACTTCCTCCATTCTGATCACAATAACGGAAAGCAACTTGGCTTCCGTTCTGAATCTCCGTGAATTTTGACTCATCCATCATCAGTTTGCCTTCGGCATGGGCGTTGGGTATTGACAAAACCTGACTGGTCCTGTAATTCTTTGTGAAAAAGCTCTGGGAGCTGGACTCGACGGACAGATGAACATGACGGGCCTCGAAACGACTAGAATCGTTGGTATGAAGAACAGCCTCTGGGACCTCGCTGGTACCTGAATCAGTACCGGGAAGGGCTCCCAGTTCAACTAATATCTGAAAACCATTGCAAACACCAAGAATTGGGTGGCCCTCATTTATATACTCATCGACTTGAGATTTCAAGCCTGATTTTACACGGGACGCAAAGATAGCGCCTGCCCTCACATAGTCCCCTGAACTGAAACCTCCTGGGAAATAAAGGGCATCGTAATCCATTATGTCCCTGCACTCCGATCTTTCTACTTCTCCGATTAATTGCTTGAGGTGAACTTTCTCAGTATTACATCCTAAAGACGAAAAAGCCAAGGCTGATTCATCTTCACAATTGGTTCCTTCAATTCTTAGAACTCCAACGCGGATATCGGATGGGTCTGGCATTACATTTTCCCAGTAGAAATGGGAATAAAACTATAACTAAGAAAAGTCTGGGAAGAATATTGGAATTTCTCGCTCAGCGCTGGCTACACTGTCTGAACCATGAACAACATTCTCATCCATAATGAGGCCAAAATCGCCCCGGATGGTGCCAGGTGCAGCTTCAGCAGGATTAGTAGCCCCGATTAATTTCCTAGCTATAGAGACTGCTGAAGGTCCTGACCAGACTGTGGCAACAACTGGTCCAGAATGAATATAATTGATTAAATTCGAATAGAAGGGTTTACCCTCATGCTCCTTGTAAAGTTCGCGGGATTGGTCTGGTTCTACGTTTATCTGCCTAGTCGCTTCCATTTTCAATCCTGTACCCTCAAATCGAGACAAGATAGTGCCTACCAAATTTCTACGAACGGCATCTGGTTTGAGCATAACGTAAGTTCTTTCGTTACTCATTTCTCTCTCTGCTTACGTGCAGTATCGGTCCATCTGGTACGTGCTGGAACTCTATTCAGATTAAGATAATTCTTCTTTGCTTTGGAACTTATGAAGTAGAGAACCTGACCCGTCTTCTTGACATACATCATACCTGTTCCGGGAGGAATCGGTTTTCCCGTAAATGAACACTTCTTGGTGTCTGCCACTTCTATCTCCTATCCAATGCCTTGGCTTCTCTGGATGAATCAAGCAACAGAAGCTGATCT
>CAZXZT010000128.1:0-2939 GCA_964645695.1 uncultured archaeon | reverse complement strand
CCTGGTGGGACAATGTGTCGGTCGGATACACGTTATCTCAAGACACAGATGCAGAGGGTAATGCTTCTTTCACAAATTTAACCGATGATAAATATGACATAAGAGTTGAAGCCGAAGGTTATTACACCACATTAGGTTCAACAGACGAAGTAAGCCTTACATTGGTGGAACACAGTGATGACAATAAGCAAACTATCACAGTCTATGACGACAACAATTTCCCTCTTAGTGATGCAACTGTCTTTATGTATGATAACGACACATCAACCTGGACGGAGGCAACCAAGTATGGATCTTTCTCATACATTCTAAAACCAAATGCAGGAACTACGGCATACGTGTATGCATATCACAGTTCAAATCAACCCACAGTAGAGAAACTGACCTCAATCAGCGGTCCAAGTTCATTCGACATGACCCTAGGGCAGAATACTCAAGCTGACAACAATGTGGTCTACATTTCCGAAGCACCATCGCATGGTGCACAAGGAGCCATACCTAAGGTACAGGGCAAACTTATCAAAGTCAATCCAGGCCCTTCAGCTTTGATTGAAGTAACAAGTCATTCCATTGGATCTGATGGAGAGTACGTAGTGGCCGATGGCGAACAAGTTAATTTCAGTGCCCAGACCTCTTCTTCACCTGTTGGAGTTTCATCTTACTCTTGGAGTCCTTTTGGAACGGGCACGGTAGAGACGAATAATACATTTTCGTCCGGTTCGACCGAAGTTATCCTCACAGTAATTGATACCTTTGGTGCCTTTTCACGGGCAAACGTGACCGTTATGGCCGATGGAAGCGAACCTATACCGGTTGTCGACATCACAGTCAAGGCTGGTTCCTCAGATGAAGGAGAACCTTATGACGGTTCCAATGTCAATGAACTGTGTACGGGCATGTGTTCTAACATTTCACACACGGTGGTTTTCAATGCCTCCAGATCAAGTGATACCGATTCCATAATCGCAGATTACTCTTGGGATTTCGGTTACGACAATAACACGGACACTGGAGATGTCGTGTTTCACGAGTTTGCAGATCCAGGTACTTTTGATGTTCAGCTTACTGTTACAGACATAGCTGGTAATTCGGCTTTGCATATTATGCCAATAACCGTGAATGACATAGAAGCACCTAGGGCCGCATTCAACTGGTCTTACACCAATGATACTGGTGGAATAGTTACAGGAGTGTCAATGGAAGACGTTCCAACGCATTTCAATGCAGGTGGAACAGACGATAATTCTTGCACCGAGGAGTGCTCAGCTTTGAATTATACCTGGGATTTTGGGGATGGAAATAGTGGATTTGGTGTGGAGCCAGACCATACCTTCGATGAAACATCTGAAGACGGTTTCAATGTGATTCTAGTAGTTACTGATGCGTCGGGCAATAAGGATCAGATTACCTACAAAATTAATCCTGCAATGATAGACAGACCAGACCTGTATATCTCGTCTCTATTTTTCAGTAATGACAATCCTTCTGAGGGAGACACAGTTAAGATTAATGCTACAATCAAATTGCTGAAGATGAATGTGACAAACGCTTTTGCAGTCACTTTCTATGTTGATTCGATTAGTAACACCACGGCTATTCACACTGTGGAGGTCGACAATGGTTCATTGGCTTGGGGAATTGAGAATGAATATGTAGTCGAGATAACATGGACGGCAACCTCGGGAACCCATACAATCTATGCTGTGGTCGATGCAACTGAACTTATTGACGAAAGCGAGGAGAAGAACGAGATATCAAGGGTCATTACAGTCAGTTCAGTCGATGACTCAAGGGATTGGACCTCCATCAGTCTGATAGTTGCAGTGGTTCTCTTGGCCTTCGGTGCGGTTGGATACATATACCGAGACACGCTCTTCAAGTAGAATTCTCCATAAGGAAAATTGTCAGTGTCCGCGTGAGGCCATTTTAGTCTCTAGCTGAGATTCTTCAAGACCGGACATGGCTTTTCCCAGATTCTTTGATATGTTTCCGACCAGTTCCGGATCATCAAAGTGTGCTGTGGCTTCTACAATAGCCTTGGCCATTGTATTGGGATCATCAGACTTGAAGATACCAGACCCCACAAATATGCCATCCATGCCAAATTGCATCATCAGTGCAGCGTCGGCAGGTGTTGCTATTCCACCAGCAGTGAATGTTACTACCGGTAAACGTCCTAGCCTCTTGACATCTCCCAGAATCTCAAGGACTTCCGCTTCTATTTCCTTTCTATCCCTTCCGAAGGCATTGTATCCTGCGGACCGACCAAGGTTCTGTTTTACTTCCTCATCCAGAACAAAGAATTTCTCCACAATTCTGGTTGCCATGGGCGCCAGATCTCCGGAGGATTTAACGGCCGCAATCTCAGCCTGTAGCAGTCTGGCATGCCTCATCGCAGCTACGACATTGCCAGTACCGGCTTCACCCTTGGTTCTAATCATCGCAGCACCTTCCCAGATACGCCTTACAGCCTCGCCCAACGACGTCGCTCCACAAACGAAAGGCACCGTGAATCCGTCTTTTACAACGTGATAGTAGGGGTCGGCAGGAGTTAGCACTTCGGATTCATCAATCATATCTACACCTAAAGTCTCTAGAATTCTTGCTTCTGCAGAATGTCCAATTCTGCATTTTGCCATTACAGGAATCGTCGTAAAATCTATTATTTCCTTGATCATTGACGGATTCGACATTCTGGCCACTCCTCCGTCAGCCCGGATGTCGGCCGGTACTCTTTCTAGAGCCATCACAGAAACTGCACCAGCATTCTCGGCGATTCCAGCCTGCTCTGCGTTTACCACGTCCATTATCACACCTCCCTTCTGCATTCTGGCAAATCCCCGCTTGACTAGCTCCTTGCCATGCATCAGGGATTCAAGATCCAAATCAAGCGCCATTTTTCCTCTTCTGGTGGACCGGGCGGGATTTGAACCCGCGGC
>CAZXZT010000127.1:688-2942 GCA_964645695.1 uncultured archaeon | reverse complement strand
GTGAAATCAAAAACAATCGTGTAATCACCACTTCCTTCAGCATCATAAAACTCTTGAACATCCAGCAAAAAAAGCAGACTGGCCTGGGAATCAGCAATCTCGAAAAAATCATATTTTTTGCCTGAAGAATAGGTGTATGTTCCACCACTGCTGTCAATATCAAAGTTAATGGTCTCAACTAAATCTCCAGATTCCGCTGAACCACCGCGTTCAGAGTCATCATCCCAATAGCCTTTGCCTTGATCCTGATTGAAGGGTTGCTCGTAATGATACACCTTGGCAGATCCTGTAACCCAAGGATTGATGTAAATATCTGCGGACGAAGACGTAAACTGCAAGTTTATGCTTGCAAATGCTTCATTGTCTATGGGAAGCTCAGCCTTCCCATCTTCAGTCACACCATCGAAACTAATGACCTCCCCTGCAAGGCTATCTGCAAATCTATTGAGAGTCACCATGTTACTGGAGGATTCGCTACCTAACTCGATTTTCAAAGTGTAAACGCCATTGTTTGCAAAGAACGAGTCATAGTCAACACTAATTGATCCACGACCTTCGTCATTTACACTGAATTTTCCGGATGACTGTTTGGCACCATCAAAGTGAATGGAATAATCACCTTCTTTGGTCAGCATGCCGAAAGTAGGAGAAGTTGCCAAAATATTGGCATTGAGGGTCCTGTCACCAGGATCCTTGCCTTCATTTACGTCGATTAGAACAGAAAGACTACCTGCCCCATAATAGAAACCAAAATTAGTGAATATCATTGAGCTCAGGAGCAACAATATGACAAAGCCCGCACCGCCAGCCAGCTTCATCTTGGACGCAATAGACATGTCGGAAATAAATGTGGAATCGGAATCATCATCCCAGTCTTCATCCCAATCATCCTCAGAACCGGATTGCATTATACTCAATCTAAATGTTACTTCTTATACCTTTCCACAAATAAAAACCTAAATCAATTGGAAATAGGAGGTACTTGCTCTTTGTTGCCAGTAATCGTACCTAGGAAATCGTGTCTCAGAAACCCAGCAGCTATAAGAGCCAGTACCTTGTTTTTAATTTTGGCCGCAGGCATTGAACCTACAAACATATGAGTGAAGAATTTCTTTGTCTCCTCGTCCAGAGCTGCGTATTTGATCAGACTAGTAGGCATTACCATCAGAAGATGCCAGGCTACCTTGAGCCATTCCAGATCATCTCCCCATTTATTGCTCCAGCTGTTGTGATAAAGCATCATTGACTCCTTATCGAATTTTCCTGCTTTGAAAAGTTGGTCCAGGGAATCTGCGGCAATCCTTCCTGAATCAAGGGCATAATACAAACCTTCACCAGATAATGGCGATACGAAGCCACCCGCATCCCCTACAACTAGCATTCGATCACCAACAGTGCAACTCATACCCATGCCTACTGGAATATTGGATCCTGCAATCATCTTGCGATCGACAACCACATCCTCCGGAAACCAGCCCTGTTCTTTCAAAGTGTCAACATAATCAAGAAGATATTGGCGTTCTTCCCATTCGGGATTCTCTTTTTTGATTTTTTTGACCACGGAACGGGGACATCCAATCCCTACATTGAGAACTGTGTCTTTAGAAAAAGACCATCCATATCCATCCAGATCCTGATACTTTACATGGGCCATGGATATTCTTTCCTTGCCATAGACTCTCTCCATGAACTCACGTCCGACATCAACCTCGAAGTATAGAGCTGTAGCGATGTCTTGGTCCCTCCATTTCATAGGCATCTTTTCAATTTCTCTGATTCTTCTCGAAACCATATCAAATGAACCTCCCGCACCGATTATTACGTCACTCGTAAGTTCTTCTCCGTTTCTCAGTGTGGTGACGACTTTGTCATCATGAACTTCAAAATTCTTGACAGCTATGCCGTCCATTAGAGTAGCCCCCTCCGCAACTGCATATTGAACTAGGGTATTGTCAAATTTCAATCTCCGAATGTTGTAGAAAAAAGGAGTTTCACTTACGTAGTCAACGGGTGTAAAGTCAGGTCCGTAAACTATTCCGCGCAAGCATTTTGACTCAAGAAAATCGTCCCAATTAGATATGATGTGATCGAATTCCTCGATATGAACGCAAAGGCCCCCTCCACAAGCCTTCTCCCTCGGAAATTTGGCTCTGTCCACCAAGGCAACTTTCTTTCCCTGTATTGCCAAATAGTAAGCCGCCGTAGCGCCAGCAGGCCCAGCCCCCTCGACTACAACGTCGTAATGGCTCAATTA
>CAZXZT010000127.1:0-678 GCA_964645695.1 uncultured archaeon | reverse complement strand
GGTAACATAACCTGTTATTCTGTTTCGCATGGTTATACTTTTGACGTCTGTCAACTCATTAACGATTGCCTTGTTGTGCTCAAAGTCATCAGTGAACCTGTCCGAATGACTCCTGACCAATTCTATTGCCACGCGTTTGATGTAAGTCGGTCTGATCCTACCCATGCATGCGCTTCACTTTTGGGCTCTATTTATAATCTGTCACAAAAGCATCCGAAACGTGCCATGCAAAATAATTATATCCTAAGCCGATAACGGGCTGTGCTAAATGAAGCCTCAAGACTACCTGGTTTGACCGTTTATACCCGTGAAGGAGAGAGATTGGGGGTCGTACATGACGTCTTATTCGACACCACGCAACGTATTGTATCTGCCCTCCTGATAACTGGAACAACTCCCAGATTGGTAAAAGGAGGAGCAAATATAATCATACCTTACAGATGGGTCCAGAATCTGGATGACGTGGTGATTCTGAGGCATTTTCCTGAAAAACTGGAACTGTCAAAAGAGGAAGAGATCGATGAATTCTCTTTCGAAGATGATGATGATGACTTTTATGAAGACAAATAAGGCCTAGTGGCTAACGTCGATTTTTTATGCACCTTATGGAGCTGAAGACTTGCTAGCCCCGTAGTGTAGTGGTCCATCATTTGGGACTCTGGATCCCGAGACCCAGGT
>CAZXZT010000126.1:0-2958 GCA_964645695.1 uncultured archaeon | reverse complement strand
CAGAGAGGCCATGCCTCACCAGGACGAGTTTTCCAGAGTTCATTATTAGGTGAATGATTCTATCGAAACTTCCCCATATTTAGGTAACGGTTTGGCACTTATTCCCAGTTTTTTCTCAACCTGTTTTGCCAGTTCTTTGGTAGAGCCGTGGACAGTATAGACCTGTTTGGGGGCGCATTCTTCTATGAATTTCATAGTCCCACTAAAATCTGAATGGTCACTTATGGGGAACCCGGCATCTACACCTCTCAGGGCCCAATTTGCGAAGGCGCACCAGCCAGATACTCTTGCCACTTTTGCCCCATTTCTTCTAAGATCCTTGACGACTGTGTCTGTTCTTCTGCCACTGGTCGCTGTCGTAGACGTGACCAGCAATCCCGGTTTTCTCTTTTCTTCCTCATTAAGTTCTGTGTAAGGGACATATTCTAGCGGTACTCCATGTTTTTTGTAAACGTCACTGACCGAGGCTACAATCTCGGAAACTGCCGGTACGACACCTGCTCTGTTCGCGCTAGCTATCACTTCTTGGGCCTTGCCCAGCGAATAGGCACCTACGATTCCTCCTCCATTGGATGATGTTGCTCCGATCCAGGCCTGCAGATCCTTCAGTACCTCATTTCGGTCAGGCAGTGTCTGGTTCGGCTTGCCGTACGTAGATTCGATTATCAGGGTTTCACAGTCACGCGGTTCGGCAATTCCTGCAGTTACAGTTCCGTAGGGGTTGTAGTCTCCAGTGTAGAGGACATCGCCACATTCGATCATCGCGGAACCCAGTACATGTCCCGCAGGCACAAATTCGATTTCGAAATCATTGATTCTGAATTTTTCATGATAATCATGCAATGTTGCTTTCTTTGATCCGGTCCTTACCTTCATCACGTCCGCCGTTGGTTTTGTCATATGTGTTCGGGGTCTGAGATGGTCCGAATGCGCATGCGTAACGACTCCGTCGGCCCTTCCGCTTGACGGATCCAGATATACGGCCCTTTTCCCGTCTTTGAGACAGATTCCCCTATATTCGAAGATATCCAATTATTTACCGCCCTTGAAGCTGAAAGAATACCGTGAGGGCTCCCTCCATCGGTGCCCGGTCAGATATCCACATAGGTTGCAACGGAAGCCAATTGCTACCTTGCCTCCGTACAAGGTGGCATTATGCACCTTCTTCAGAGGAGAGGTACAGACCGGACACGGTTGTCCCGGTGATGCAAACTCGCCTCGATGATGGTGCCGTCCGCTCTGGTCCTCTCCCGGTCTTATCCTTCTCCATCTTTTTACCATGGGGTCGTAGCCCAGTCCCTGTTTCCGAAAATCGCTCTCGTCCGCTTCAGGTGTTTCGCCAACAGACCGTGTCCTTATCCCAATTTTTACTTTTTTGGATTGGATAGCCATAATCCTCATCCTTTCAGCAGACAATCTGTAAGTTTTGTCCTTGCTCTTCAAATTTTTCAATACATGCTTGTGCATTCTGGTCTGCGTATCCACAGAACCTCTTTTTCTAAGGACCTCTAATACCGCTTCAACAATTACTTTCTTGCTAGGCTTTCGATAGTCCATGGCCCCCCATGAAACATACAGGTTAAAGGTTGCCGGGACCTAATAGTAATTTTTATTATCCCATTACAACAATCAGTATACAACCGGAGGTTCATATGTCGATTGATCAAGTGGACGAGTTGTTCTATCTGCTGGAGAATCCCACGCGCCGGCGTATTCTTCAATTATTGTCGGTAGAACGGCTGTATCCTTTGCAATTATCGCGTGAAATAGACGTTACACAACAGGCCGTAGTGAAGCATCTCAGGATACTGGAACAGCACGGTCTGGTAAAGTCACGTGATGAACCAAGTAGCCGGGGCCCCAACCGTCGTGTATACAAGGCCTCCAGAGAGGTTTCTCTCCACATTGATATTGGCCCCTCCACCTACAAACAGAAAGCCGAGACGGATTTTGACATCTCAAATCTTTCCGAACAACATAGAAGAGTATTGGACGCGGTTTCAGAATCCCGTCACATGGATTCCAAGGGGCGCATGGACCTTCTGTCTCGCGTCTCCGAGGATCTAAGGAAATCAATCAGCGATGTTGAGGATGAAAGAAGGAGCCTGATGGCCCTTGTGGGGGAGTTGAATCGAGAGATAACCTCGGCAGCTCAGAGTGCCGAGTGTACGTATGAGGAACGCAGGCTTCTGCATCATATATTGCACAACAAGGATTATACAATAGAGAGTGCAGCCGCATCTTTGGGTCTCAGAGAAGCAGAGATCCGTCTGGTACTGGAAAGCTTGCAGATTCGCAATCTTACAAGATGATGGCACGCATTCCTTAAATAGAATAGTAAAATTGCTTCACAAGTCATATGTATTTACTTAGAAAAGCTCTGTTCGTGGTACTGGCAATCAGCCTATTATTTCCTATTTCACAAGCAGATGATTCAGTTTACAGAGTGGATGGCCTGCCTGAGAATTTGCACTTTGCGACCGGAGCATCATATGAAATGACTTTGACTGCAAGCAACTATTCAGCGATCTCTGCAGTGAATATTACTGTGACCAATGGAACCCTGAGCGAGACCAGTGAATTCACAGCTGAGGTTCATCAGCTCATTCTTTCAAGCAGTAACGAAGGCTGGACATTCCATTGGCAGGCGCCTTCGGAATCATTTGAACTGGGTGAAGGAGAAGCGGAATTAGCGATTGTTTTCGAGAATCAGGATGGAGGCATTTGGTCCACCTATAATTCCGTTTTGAGACCCCCAGAGATAGAGGCGCATGATGAGGCAGGAGTACCAGAATGGGCCTTGTCCTTGGCTTGGACTGGCGCTAGCCTGACTGTGCTTCTGACCATCATAGGCGCTATAGTTCTACGAAGAGACCGTTTAACGTAAGGTATATATGCTATCCCAAGCGTGCATAAGTTCTGACTTCGGTCAGAGGACATAACTATGAAGCGCAGAAT
>CAZXZT010000125.1:0-2966 GCA_964645695.1 uncultured archaeon | reverse complement strand
ATTAATGTCCATTCAATAAGAAGACGTGAATTGGTGGACAATCGTCTTTGCACTCCTGCTAATCGTTGCGCTAGCCTGCGGGTGGCTGGTATGGGTCTCCAGATTCGTATGGGAGGATCAGAAACTGGCCGTCCGGTACGCTGCTATCAGCGGGGCAGCAACGATAGCAGTAATGATTATCGGGATGGAGAAGTTATGAACAAGAATGATATTCTAGGACGCAGGCCTTGTCGTACCGATAATAAGGATGTGAAATGGTCTTACGAAGGCGAAGTTATCGTTATTACATATCCGAAAAAATTCGGGAAGATGGAGAAGTGGCTCCAGAAAAGGATAGGTGGGCCAGAGGAGGTCAGAAGGCCTTTAGACAAATTCTCTTCATACATATGGGAAATGTGCGACGGAGAGAACTCTGTAGCTGAAGTAGTACACAAGTTCGACGGAAAATTCGGAGAAGAGGTTGCTCCTGCACCAGACAGGGTACGGATCTTTCTGGAAACGCTTCTGGAACTTAACCTAATCGAACTGAAATAATCAAGCGTCATTATTATATTCACCCCAAGAGAGCTTCCGATTAACAAATGACTGAAGTGAAATTCGACTGGGAAACAGGAATCAAAGAAGTTTGCCTGAAACTACAAGGGAAAAAAAGGATAGGCGTCCAGGTACCAGAAGGTCTGAAACCCAGAGCCCACCAGATTGTGGAAAGAGTTAGGAAATTGACAGGTGCAAAGGTCGTCCTGTGGGGAGAACCTACCTACGGGGCTTGTGATCTGGCCGATAGACCTCTGGAAGAGATCGGAGCTGATGCACTGATTCACATGGGTCATTTGCCAATGCCCTATCATTCCGAATTTTACGCCGTCCCGACCTATTTTGTTCCTGTGAAACATACGGGTAAACTGGTACTAGAGAAGAAAGGAGTGAAAATAATCAAAAATATACTTCCCAGAAAAATTGGAATAGTGACCACTGCACAGCATCTGCACCTGATAGAAGAAGCTTCAAGTAAACTCGAAGGAGCAGGATTCGACACAAGCGTTACCACCGGTGGACCGAGACTGGCAGCTGCCGGGCAATTACTGGGTTGCAATTCTTCTGCTGCCAGGAAATTGAACGTTGATGGTTATCTGTACATTGGAACCGGACTTTTTCATCCGCTTACTGTGGCACTTTCCACGGGAAAAAAAGTAGCTTGTATCGATCCGCATAGTGGCGAGGTTACAGAAGCAGATGCAAAACCATTCTTGAAACAGCGTTATGCAGCAATATCTGTGGCCAAAAACGCGAAAAGATGGAGCGTCCTGTTCTCTAGTCAAATTGGTCAGAAAAGAATTGATCTGGCCGATAAGGTAGCTGAACTGCTGACCGCGGATGGCAAAGAGGTCATGATAATCGGAAGCATTCACCAGTCATACGAACAACTGCTTGGAATGGGTATAGAAGCTGCAGTCATCACTGCCTGCCCCAGACTGGCGATTGAGGATGGACCAACTTGGCCCATACCTCTGCTAACGGTTCCTGAAGTACAAATATTGCTAGGTAAAAGAGAACCTGAGCCATATCCATTCGATGAATTTGCGTGAGAGGGTAATCTATTAAACTTACCCGGTTTGAACTGACCGTGGCAGACCTAAAAGTTGAGAATGTTATTGCAGCCTCTCATCTAGGAAAAGAGATTGAGCTGGTAAGATTGGCAACAGAAATGCCAAACGCCAGATACTCGGGTTCCGGAAATCCTTCTGTAATCGTAGAAGTTGATGCTGGAGGTAGCAAAAGAGCTGCAGGCGTCCTGTTCGGAAACGGCAAGATTCAAGTTACGGGAATAGGATCGTTAGAGGAGGGTCGCAAGGTTATGGAATCCCTGAAAAGCATGGTCAAGACAATAGATTCAAAAATCAGTATGAAAAGAGCCACAAAGCTGGAAAATATAGTTGCCAAAGCGAATCTGGGGCGTGCCCTAGATTTACAATCGATAGCTCTGGCAATACCTGGTTCGGAATACGAACCTGCCAGATTCAAAGGACTGGTCATAAGAATGAACGACCCTCAAGCGAGCTTTATTCTGTTCCAGTCAGGGGTTTTGATAGTCACGGATGTAATAAGTGAAGGGAAAGCCAAAAAGGCTATGTCCAGTCTAGAAAAGTTTCTACACGAAATCAACGTTGAAGCCTAAATGGCAAGCCAGCGTTTGATAGGGCTCTGTGAAGCAATCGAATCATCCATAAGAAAAAGTTGTAAGGACAAGGTTTCAATTTCATTCTCTGGAGGTATTGACTCGGCATTGGTGGCCCTGCTTGCTCAGAAATATTGCGATGTTGAACTGATCGCTGTTGGCATTCCAAATGCGCATGATCTAGAAGCTGCTAAAAGTGCCTCAAAACTTATTGATATGGAACTGAAAACAATCGAGGTTGAACCTAGCGATATGGTTGCAGAAGGATTGGAGATTCAAAAATGCCTGAACCTTAGTCCTATGGAAATTGAATTCATGCTTCCTTTCTGGATTGTGGCTAAGAATTCAACTAATTCGATACTGATGTGTGGACAGGGGGCCGACGAACTATTTGGAGGATATTCCCGTTTCAGGGATGAAAATGCGGAATACGATCTTGGAAAGGAAGTTTCCGATTTGATAAAACGTTTGCCAGAAAGAGAGAAGAAAATCGCAGGAAGATTCGGTTTGGAACTGTCCTGCCCATATTTGTCAGATGATGTCGTAGAAGCGACCGAGAAATATAGTCCTGATGAGAGAATTGGAAAAATTGGCAAGGAAACTCTGAGAAAAGCGGCTCTGGAGATGGGATTGCCCAAGGAAATCGCTAATAGAAAAAAGAAGGCCGCGCAATACGGTAGTGGAAGCCAGAAAGCCATAAAGTCAATAATGAGGCACATAGTTGAGTTAGAATTTGAATTCGAATCTTATAGCATAGCTAATTCCGTAATTATGGCTACCGAACCTGAAA
>CAZXZT010000124.1:0-2967 GCA_964645695.1 uncultured archaeon | reverse complement strand
CCTGCGGGCTTGGGTAAAACCGTAAAGGTCCGTCTATACATCCCTGTACCACCCTTCAAGCACTCACAGCGTCCTGTACTGGAGTAGTAGACGGTTATAGGATAGGGGCGTTATGGAACCATTCTGGCTCTTTTTCCCGCTGCTCATAGTCTGGGTCATTTGGAAGGTGGTTCTGTTCAAAGGACTTCGTCGACTACAACAGAAATCGGCAGATGACTGAACAACTTGTAACCCATCTTGCGGATGTTATCCGGCGCTATAACCAGAAGCCTTATGCCAATGGTGGGCGTAGACCCGGCGGTATGAAGATTCTCCAGAAGGAGAGCCGCAGAAAAGCACCTGCGACATGGGAAGAAAGGTCCACAGTACCAGAACAAGTTGCACTCATCCTTCTCGGTATCCAGTTTGATAAGAAGAAAGCGGGGGCATCTGCGTTTGAGGCCGCTGAAGAGGTAGCACGGCAATTAAGCCTTCGTCTGACATGGAAGGAAGATTTTGAACTGGGTGCATTTCTGATTTCCTGCTTGACCAAAGCGGGGTATTACGACCTAAAGGACATGTACTCGCATGGAGATCGAATCGAATATGGTTTGTATGCAAAGAAAAAAGCTGTAAGGGAATTTCCAGAACAAGACCGGAATACAAGAACTGAACCATTCCCAGAATGGAAGGGACCCGTAGATGAAGAAGGTAGATGGTTGGTAAAACCATCGTGGCCGCAACAAAAGAAAACATATTGGAAGCCGGAAAAACGCTATTTTAGCGGCTCGAGCAAATCTACGGCCGGAAAGATTCTAGACATAGAGGCAATTCTAGACATGAACCCGACATGGATAACGGCTGTCCATAAGCTTGAATCAAATGCGTACCGAATCAATCAAAACCTTTTGGAAGTAGTCAATGCTATTGCAGAGGATACGGAAAGAGCGCCGCAAAAAACGAATCCTGTGCTTGAGAAAGAATTGGTGAGACTTGAACAAGAATATTCCCAGAAGAGGCGAGGTAATGCTGTTCTGGATGGGAAGGTTGAATTCAATTGGAATGAACTCGAACCGGAGAATCGCTGTTTGAAGCATCTCGACCTGCTACACAAGAAACAGAAAAAACAAGATCGGGGGAGAGAGAAAATGGACTTAAAACCATACCCGGAAGGTGATGGTAAGAGGCATATAACGGCAGAACAAGATGCGGTAAGGAAGGAATATTGGGGTAGGCGGTATACCAACCAGAATGCCAGAACTGCACTGGAAACCAAGTACAACGACTTTCATAAGACCGTAATCCATTGCAATGAAGTATTACGCGATAAAGCGTTCTATCAACGGATATTCTTGGATTACCGAGGCAGGATGTACCTGAGCAAAAGCCTGGTCAATTACCAGGGCGGTGATTTACAAAGAGGCTTGATCGATTTTGCCTTTGGAAAAAAAGTGCGTAAGCAAGACCTGAAGCATTTGTATATTCGGCTTGGCGATCTTCACGGAATCAAAGGCGATAACGGTGCAAAAGAGATCGGCGCAAGATCGCAGAACAAGAAGTTTCTAGCGTGGGGCAATAATCCAGTCGAAACTTACGACCAATGGAAAAATGTCGGGGATAAATGGCAATTCATACGGGCCTGCATCGAACTATCTGAACTGGAAAAGAATCCTAATCACAAGAGTACGTTGATTTGCGAGATAGACCAGTCTACATCCTGCCTGCAGCATATTGCTTTAATCGAAGGCGATGAGAAATTAGCCCGTCAGGTTAATCTTACGAAACACTACAACGATATTTATCAGGAAATTGCAGACGAGATTGAGGACTTGGCTGACCTGAGGAGTGACCACCGCCGCAAAGTAGTCAAGATTGCATTGCTCGCGTGGACTTATGGTGGCAACGCATGGACAGCATGTCAGGACTACCACAAATCAGATATGTCATATCTGGTAGAGATGAATGCCGGTGACAGATTAAGGATAGCCAATAAGGTCGTCAAAGCAATCGAAGATGCACTTCCTTCTGCCAAGCAATATAGAGATGAGTGGAGAGGAGAAATAGATAAACGGTGGGAAAAGAAGGGTGAGAGAAATATGGTGTTTGAGACTGCGTCCAAGTTTGTAGTCCACGCCTACAAGCAGGAAACAGACGAGAGGCGGCAGTATGTCTGGCAGAAAAAGAATCCAGATGCAGGCAGGGATGATCAAGTCAAATTAACTGCATACGAGCCGAATAGCGCAGCAGACAAAGAGAAATTAAAAAAGGCTATGGCACCGAATTTCGTGCATTCGATAGACGCAAGTGTTATCCATTTATTGCTCGAAGGCGTTACAGAAAATGTATCCGTCGTTGCAGTCCACGATGCGGTAGGCACGCTCCTCCGAGATATAGATTGTGTCAGGGAAGAGTTTCGTATGTCTTTTTATCGGGCCTATAAATACGAGAACCATCCCATACAATTGCTCAACGAAGACCCATTTGAGGCTCCTGATGATCCAGAAAAACTGGAAATAATGGGCAATATCCTCATTCAAGCGCGTAAATCTCCCCACATGATTTGAGTAGTAGACGGGTATAGAGGGAGACTCTCCACCGTAGTAGTAGACGGGTATAGAGGGAGACTCTTTCCCCCTCAATCGCTGTAAATCAGGTCCGGTAGGTTCTCGGACCGCAAATCAAGCTCCCAACTGATGCAACCGCATCGGCGGGATTTCTATTGTCTGCAGAAACAGGAGGTAAACATGAAACCACGCAGATTCAAACAAACGGAGATGGACACTGAGTTAGTGCCTCTCGAGAAGTTGTTCCAAAAGAAAGTGCTGCCTCAAAAGAAAGTGCTTTCCCAAAGGCGGGCAACTCCAATAGTTACTCGCCCAGTAAACCACAGGTTTTGGCCTGTACAACCGCAACCCGTTCCTATGAAGGGGTTGCTTTACCTGGAACCCGAGCCCCAACCCTTGAAGGGACTGCTCGACGTTCCAACAA